>DNNS01000309.1 GCA_003497555.1 Spirochaetia bacterium | reverse complement strand
CGCACCCGCTACTATTTAGGTTTGTCTTTTTACAAGGCCGGTTATGTTGCAAGCGCCCTGCAGGAATGGGAAAACATCATTAAACTGGGCGGGCAGGATTCCTATCTGGTGCAGAAAATAAACAATATTCTGTATCTTGAAGGACGGGCTTATAATTTTAATCTTTATACAGACTATATTTTTCAGAATTCCTGGCCGTTAAAAGCCTCTTTACTGCAGCAATTTGCCCATCCGTCCGGTTTTTATATTGATGAAAAAAATGGAATTTTTGCCCTGGATTTTGCCAAAAATACCCTGTGCTATCTGGATGCCAACGGTAATTTTCAGAAAAATATCATTGCCCCGCTGCTGGATCTGTCAGCCAATAGTATAATACAAAACCCCTATGAAATCATAGCGTCCGGGCCGAACACCTTTTATATCAGCGATTTCGGCAATGACCGGGTGCTGAAAATTTCACCCAGCGGTGAAATTCTTAATATTATCGGCAGCCGCGGTTTTAAAGAAGGTTTGTTTCTCGGACCCGAAGGCATGTGTCTTGACGAATACGGTAATATTTTTATAACCGATTCCGGAAATTGCCGGGTGCAGGGCTTTACTGCCGAGGGAGAATTAATGCTGGTTTTCGGCCGCAAGGGACGAAGAACCGGCGAACTGTTTTTACCGGCCGGCATAATACTGCATAAAAATCGTTTTTACATTGCCAATAAAGGCAATAACTGCATCAGTATTTTTTCCCGCTATGGCGAATTTATTGAAAACTTCGGGGATGATTTTCTTTCCGCTCCTATGCGCATTATGCCATATCCGGAAAACAGCAGGGATATTTATTATATTTCCGATCGTGAAAATATTTACATTTATGACCGGGAGAGCATGGAAAAACAATCGGTATTTAAAGACAGCCGGGCCGACGCTTTTAAGCCCAACTCTTTTGCGTTTGATAAAACCGGCCTTCTTTATGTGAGTGACGCTGCTACCCGTTCCATTAACCTTTACAGTCCGGTAAAAAAAATCTATGTCAATTTAAATGTCCAGACTGAAAATATTTATCTCCGTGATTTCCCGCTGATAACGCTTTCCGTATCGGTGCGGGATCGCGACGGCAATCCGCAGCCTGGTCTGAACGAAAAAAATTTTTTTCTTCTGGAAGAAAATCAGGAATGTCCATTCCGGCTGCTGGCTCCGCATGAAAACTACAGTAATTTACGCGTAACCGTATTAGCCGAACGTTCGGATGAATTCATCAAACGCCTGCCGGAATTCCGGGATATTGCCAATGATTTTTTTTCATCTCTGGATCCTGACGATCAGGCGCAGGTTTTCTCTTTTAGCGGGAAAAAATATAAAAAAGAAACGGTTTTCAATAATTCCATATTAAAAAATATCGAAGCGGCAGTAACAGGCCGTGCGGAAGGCGAACCTGTAATCGGACCTCTTTTGCGCAAGGCGGTTGAAGAATCCATCAAACTTGACTACCGTACGGCCATTGTTATTTTAGCCGCCGGTTTATATAGTGAACACAATTTTAATCCGGAAAATTTTCACGAAGTTGCGCGTTTTGCCGCTCATAATGCCGTACCGGTTTATATTATTTATTCCGGCAGGGAGCCGGCTGATGAAAAAGAGCAGTATTATTTTAAAACTTTAGCCCGTCTTTCCGGCGGAGGATTTTTTTTCTATAAAAACCGCAGCACTGCTGCAGGCATAATCAATCAGGCCAGAAAATTCGATCCCGGATGGTATCAGATACAATATACTTCCGTCAGAGACCGCAAGCGCGCCGGAGTTTTTCGCGAACTGCAGGTAAAGGTAAATTATAAAAATTTTACCGGCATAGATAATAAAGCCGGTTATCCTGTTCCAGACCAATGACAAAATTAAACGAATATATTACCCAAAAAATACAGCAGAAAAAAATTCTGCTTATGACCCATACTGTGGCAGGAAGTCTTGATAAAAAATGTCAGACTAATCTTGTCCGGGCCATGGCGGACAGCGGCGCTGATCTTATAGAACTGCAATTTCCTTTTTCCGATCCGATTGCCGACGGCCCGGTAATAACTATTGAAAACCAGAAAGCCCTTGACCGCGGAACAACAACTGCTGGCTGCTTTGATCTGGCGCAGCGTTTGCGTGAAAAAACCGGCCTGCCGCTTCTGGTCATGACTTATTTTAATATTATTTACCGCTTTGGCCCTGAAAAATTTATTAACCGCGCCTGGGAAAGCGGTATTGACGGCCTGATAGTTCCTGATATTCCACCGGACCAGGATAATTTCGGATATTTTGACTGTTTAAAACAAAAACAGCTTGAACCGGTGCAGGTATTCGGCCTGAATACCAGGGAAGACCGCATACATTACCTGGCGCATTATACCAAATCCATGTTTTATCTGCCCCTGCGCATAGGAATCACCGGAGAAAAGGAAAGCCTGCCGGCAGAAGCCAAAAAGAAAATATTACAGTTGAAAAAAATTACCGGCGCCCGGGCGGCATGCGGTTTCGGTATTTCCAGACGCGAGCATATTGATGAACTTGCAGGCTATGCCGATATCGCCGTACTGGGCTCCAGATTAATTTCGCTTTATAATAGCGCCTCCGCGCCCAAAGCCGGAATCGCCGTGGTTTCAGATTTTCTTGCATCATTAAGAAAATAAAATACTCTCGGAATCAGTAATAATAATTTTTTCCCCGCCGGATTTTCTTGCAGTTAATGAATAATCATCATTTACTTTTTCCAGATGCATCCGGGTTTCCGGTTCATTTTTAAACGCGAGCCCGGTTCCCGGGAATAGTCCTGCTGCCTGTATATATGCGTTATGAATTTCCCTGCCCTTCATCTTTATAAATTTAGCGGTTTCCTTAAACAGGGATTTCCGCAGATCCGCAAGATCATGAATTTTCCCTGTAAACATGCGCAGACTGGCCGCAGCAGGTAAATTTTTAAAACTTGCGAATTCCTGGTTGATATTCAGACCGATACCGGCAATTAAATAACGCTCGGCAGCAGCGCAGAAACCGGTTTCGGCTAAAATTCCTCCGAGTTTTTTCCCGTCTGCATATATATCATTGGGCCATTTTATTCCGGTCTTTATCCCCAGACGGCTTACTGCTGAACAGGCTGCCAGGGAAAATACCGCCGTACAATTTTTACGTAAATCGTCAAATTCGGGAAAATCGTTTTTAAATAAAAAACTTGCCAGCAGAGAATTGTTTTTTTCATCCTGCCAGATACGCCCCATTCTTCCTCGTCCGGCAGTCTGATGCAGTGCCTGAACAACAGTAAAACTTTCAAGAACCGTTATATTATCTTTTATATAACTGCTGGTGGAAACGGTTTCTTCTAATAAGATAAGACGAAAATGCATTATAATCCCGGAATAACAAGCCTGTAAAGGCAAAGATAAAATGTCACTGTAGCCAAAGACCATACATGAGTGAAAACCACGCCTTCGGCAGCCCGTTCGGGAGCCACATTGAATTTTTTGGCCAGCGGTACGGAAATAATACTTACCGGCATGGCATTAACCAGCAGAAAGATCAGCATGGTTTCGCGCGGAATACTGATGAAACGCTGCAGGAAAAACGCCAGAATGAGCAATATACCGGGTATAATCAGCAGCCTTATTATGCCAAGTAAAATGTTCCAGAAATCAAATCGCATGGCTTTTGCGCCCAGCGTGTAAATCTGTGCGCCGGCTAAAATCATGGATACCGGGATGGTGGGTTCTCCCATAGCTCCGACCGCTTTAAAAAACACCGCCGGAATAAAATTTTTAACCGATAAAAGCGCCCCGGCAATAGCCAGTAAAGTGACAACCAGACCGGGAGTAAAAACTGTTTTAAAATTCAGTCTGCTGCCTGCAGGAGAAAGCAGACTTATGCCCAGTGTCCATACGATTATAATAAAACCAAGATTATGAACAAACAGAAGCGCCCGTCCCTTTCCCGGAATCATGGAATCAACAAAAGGTATTACAATGAAAACATAATTGTTTATTACCGAATGATATAGAAAAATTTTACGGTCAGAGCCTTTGATACGGAAGATATACACGGCCGCGAGACCAGTTACAAGACCGCAGACAGCGGTAATTAAAGCTGAAACCGGCAGTATATAATTTTGCAGCAAATCGTTCAGTTCAAGCCTGGTAACAACGGCATAAAAAATGGAAGCCGGCCAGAACCAGTTGACCAATAAAGACGATAAATCCTTTTCGGCATCTTCGCGCAGCAGCCGGAAATATTTAACCGCCACGCCCCCGCCGATTAAAAGTATTAAAAAAAAAACATTAAGAAAAGCGTCGGTCAGGGTATGCATTTTGATTCCTGTTTTATAGATGGGAATTGAATATCTTTCTGGCGTCTTTTTCGCATTTTTTTACAAATTCTTCAAATTTGATTAAATTGGCGGAGATTTCCAGCTTTGGATCCGGATAAAAATTTTCCGATACATATACCAGTATTCTGGAAAACGGGCAGGGAATAAAAAATTTATCCCAGGCTTTGCGGAAAATAATTTTTTTTTCAGCCCGGTTCAGCAGCATGCGTATGGGACGTTTTCCGGCCAAAGCCGCATAAATAATTCCGGGCGAGATTTTTTTCAGGGGTCCAAGCGGCCCGTCCACGGCAAAAAGCGGAGTGCGTCCCTCGCGCATGATGTGCAGAACGCTTTTTAAACCTGCTACCGGTTTTCTTCTGCTGTCGCCGCGTACTACATCGCTTTTAAAGCCTTTTTTTATTATTTCAGCTAAAATTTCTCCATCGCGGTGATCGGAAACCAGAGTAACAAAACGGCCGGGGTTTTTGCGGCTGCAGATATAATAATAAAAAAACGGCGGATAAACAAACAATTGCTGGTGAAAAACCCCGATTACGCTTTTTTCCAGACTGCCTTCAAGATGAACTGAGATTTTCAGAGTCCGGTAAATTAATTTAATAAGGAAAGGCGCAGCTGCACAGGCCAGAAAAAGAATAATTCTGTTTATCATGCGTTTTTAATCTGTCGGCCCGGAGCAGGATTACTGAAGCAGTTTACGCGCCAGATCACGGCAGGGTTCTGATAAGTTTTCAGCTTCAGCAGCTAACAGGTTACGGTTATATTTATATATTCCGGCTGCTGCTTCCCCGGCTCTGATTATATTTCCGCGTTTTTCATAATATTTCAGTATCTGCAGATACAGTTTTCCCAGATCCCCCTGCGGGGGATGAAAGACCAGAATAGTGTGTTCTACCGGAATCAGTACATCGGGAGACTTGAGAATATTTGTATTGTCAAAATATATATAAGGCCATTGATCTGAACTGCCGTATTCGCGGCGCGCAATATTTTTCAGGGTATCCCCCCATTTTACATAAATTTTTACCATGCGGCGGGCATCAGGCCGTGGGCGTCCGTTTTCCGAAAGAGTATTTGCATTCAGGTCTGCCGGTTCTTTCTTTTCGTTTTGAATATTATTTTTTTCAGAATCATCAGCCGGTTTTTCAGGATGATTTTTTAATGATAATATTTTTTTCCCGGGCGCCGGATGTTTTGGAGTATAAAGATATCTATTGAAAATACTGAAACCGGCAAGCAGCAATATGCTGGCAAGCATTACGGCTGCGCCGGATAAAAATACTGTTCGTCTGCTGTCCGACATTTTTTCTCCGGGTAGTTTACAGGCTGATAATAAAAGTTACCGGCCCGTCATTATTGATATTTACCTGCATTATGGCCTGAAATTTACCGCATACGGTTTTACTATAATTTTCGGAAAAAAATCGTTCGGTCTGCATAAAAAACGCTTCAGCCTCTTTTACCGGCATGGCAGAGCTGTAATCGGGTCTGCGTCCCCTGGCAACTGATCCGCAAACGGTAAAATTGCTGATTAAAAGAATGGAACCGTTAATATCAAGCAGCGTATTGTTCATTTTACCTGATTGATCATTGAATATTTTCAGATTAATAAGTTTTTCCAGCAGCCGGCTGTTTTTACCGGATGTATCGCCTTTTTCAATTGCCAGCAGGACCGTTATTCCCTGCATTATAGAACGGGTTTCTTGGCCAAAACATACGGATGCAGAACTGACTCGTTGAATAACAGCTTTCATCAGGAATTAAAAATAAACTGCTCGCTGCCAAGACGTTTTGCAGTTTCTTCGATAATGCGTTTTTCTTCGCTCTCTATGTTATGTTTATTCCTTACTTCAAAAGTAACGCTGAAACGTACATATGCTCCGGCGTCATCCCATGGAACAGTGGAAATAAGTTTTTCTTTTATCAGGTATTCGCTGAAATCTCCGGCAGAGGCAAAACTGCGGCCGTTTTTTATTCCTGCCGGAGCTTTTACATAAAGATAAAATGAACCGCCCGGCATGGAGGTTTTAAATCCGCAGCCGGCCAGGGCTTTTACCAGTAAATCCATGCGCCTTTTATATTTGGAGGAAATTTTTTCTGAAATTTCAGGATGGGAAAGGGCATAAATACCGGCATGCTGTATGGCTTTAAACTGACCGGAATCATAATTATCTTTTACAGCTGCGAAGGCTTTTACCGCAAGGCTGTTACCCGCAACAAAAGCCAGCCGCCAGCCGGTCATATTGAAGGCCTTGGACAATGAATGTATTTCCACCGCCGTATCTTTGGCTTTGGGCAAACTCAGAATAGAGAGAGGCTTTGCACTCCAGGTAATGGCAGCATAAGCTGCATCCTGAATTACCAGAATTTTGTTTTTTATTCCAAAATCAATGACTTTACGGAAAAAATCGTATGTTGCCGATGCACCGGTAGGATTATTGGGATAATTAATATATAAAATTTTCGCCTTATTCAGAATATCAGCCGGAATTTTTTCAAGCTCCGGGAAGAAACCGTTTTTTTCCATTAAAGGCAGTTCATAAACACTGCCGCCGCAATATTTCGCATGGGTCGCGGTAACCGGATAACCGGGTACGGTTGCCAGGCAGATATCGCCGGGATTAATAAAGGCATAAGGCAGCATGGCCAGAGCCGGTTTGGAGCCTATGGAGTGATTAATTTCAGTTTCAGGATCAATTTCTTTTACACTGAAAACCTTCTGCAGATAGGAAGCAGCGGCAGTTTTAAATTCTGCAATACCGTTATCTGCATATCCGCGGTTTTCTTTTAGCCGGGCTTGGGCGCACAAAGTATCAACTACGCCGGGGAAAGCCATTTCATCAGGTTCACCCACGCCGAAATCAAATAATTCTCTGCCGGGATTAGCGGCTAAAGCCTCCCTGCGCGCTGCCTTGATTTTGGCAAATTTATAAAGAACAGTATCTTTGCCGAATAACGGACCGCCGATACGATCGGCAAAATTCTTCTGAAGAAAGGAATCATTCATAATACACCTGCCGGAATCTCCTGATCAATTGGCAATAAAGTCAATCAACATATTATATCCTTATGCTGAAAAAATTCAATGCAGGAAAAACAAGGCCGCCCGATAATATTACTGGCGGAGTTTTAACGGATTCTGCTGTAATATTAATAATTCGAGGGAAGAATGAAATTTATTTGTCCGCACTGCAATGCAGTTCATGTAATTGATTTTCCCACCAGTAAATGTCTGCGCTGCGGTAAAAAACTTCAGACCAAAAATGGAAAATAGGCAATTGCCCGGATTTTCTGAACATTAAAAAAATTGCGGGCTGTAAGCCGGATTCTGTACCTGCCAGGCGGCAGGCGATGTCTATTTATCTTTCCCGTGCATTACTGCCCGGGTATAGCTGTCTACCTGCCGTATACGGCCGGGCCGGCCTCGGCGATTTGACATTGCTCCAGATGGGGTTTTCACGCCTCCGTACATTACTGCCGGAGCGGCGGTTTCTTACACCGTCTTTTCACCCTTGCCGACAAGCGGCGGTCTTGTTTCTGTTGCACTTTCCGTATCAGCCGGGTTTCCCTGCTGATCCCGGGTATTACCCGGCATCCTGCCCTGTGGAGTCCGGACTTTCCTCAGAACTCTAAAACAGTCTGCAGACATCCGCCCGCACTTAT
>DNNS01000706.1 GCA_003497555.1 Spirochaetia bacterium | reverse complement strand
GAACCGGAACCGCCAACGGCGAAAAAGCCGTTAAACAAGGCAAATCTGACGCAGAGACGGCCCGGGAACCGGCGGATCGTAAAGGCAAATAACCGCCGGCCATGAAATTTACCGAACATTTGGTACTTGACAGTTACTGCTCCGTTAAGCGGAGCAGTAACTGTACTGCAGATAACATTTGTAAGATAATACAAAAAAGCATGGGTATTGTTTTATTTATGATATTTTTTATTCATCTGCTGCCGGCAGCAGATGNNCATCTGTTACCAGCAGCAGATGAACACCTGCGTTTTATTAATGAAGCAGAAAGAGCATTTTCAGCTCATCCTGCATTTATGGAAGAAGTACGGCGGATTTCCGGTATAGATCATAATAATATTTATGCAGCCTTGACTTTGAAAATCAGGGAAGGGCTGCTTAAGAAAGTCAATATAAAAATCCTGCAGCAAATAACCATAGATTCTCTGCAGATGTACAATGAGCTTTTTTCTAAGGACAGTTCTTCTTTTCCATTATACAGGGACCTGCAGTCTGACCTGCGTACCGGAACCTATATTGTTGATTTGGCGGTTAACCGGATAAGCAACCAGGAAATAAAAAATTCTGTGCAGCTTGCGGTTACCGGTAAATTAAAACATACAGACCTGTACATGGCATGGAATGCCCTGCTGGTTTCCCTGTCGTATGATATACCTGTACAACAGGCAATTTCACTGCTGCGTGATTTTTTAAACCGCCCCGGTAAACTGCCGATGAGCGCTCATCTTGATTTTTATTATGCACACGCTGCTGTACTGCAGATTCCGCAGGAAACAGCCCTGAAATTTCTTCTGGAAACGACCGCCGGTCTTACCAAAAAACAGATGATTACCATACTTGAAGATTATAAATAGGAGAATTACATGAACCCATTTAAACAGCCTGCAATTTTTTTACTATGTCTTATTTTTACTGTTTCCGCACATATGCGGCATGGTCTGCGATTTTTTTACGATAACAATATTTTTTCCGATTATTCGGGAAAAAATGATATGATCATCAATGCCTTCAGCGAAGGCGAGAATAACAGTTCCGCCGGCGAGGGAAAGCGTAATATTTTTTCCTATGCCGCAGATGTGCAGAAATACCTGTTAAACGCCGCAGAAGATAATATGCGCCTCGCGCTGGAATACGAAAGAAGAAAAATTTTGAAATCGGGAATTTTTAAAATCGGCGGCGGAACAGGCTATGTTCATTTTTTTCAGAAAAGTGATCTGCGCAGCCTGCAGATGTTTTTACCGCTGGAATACCGGCGCGACTGGAAAAATGCCAGTTTGTATTTTCCCCTGCGTTTTCAGTATGATCTTTACCCGCAAAGCGAAAACGATATTTTTAATATAGCATTTACCCCGCATTATTCCTGGGATCCGATTTATAAAATAACCCTGGATTTGCTGCTTTATATTAAATTTTCGGCACAGACGGAACTTAATCATCTGAATGCCGATTTTACCGACAGCGGGAAAAAAATAACAGGATTAACCGGAGGCCCGGAAATAAAAATGACTTTAAATTTTACACCGGCTGTAAAGGCCGGGGCCTTTTACCGGTTTACACGCCATAAATCCGACTATGCAGCGGTAACAGGAATTAACTATATTGCAGAATATGATACATACTCCCATCATCAAACCGGTATTATCTGGAACGGCCTGTTCCTTAAACGTCTGTATATTTCAACCGCTGCCGGCCTTGAAGGAAAGACCTGGGACGACCGTCCAGCTTATAGCAGTCCGCTAATTATCAGCAGCTCCGCAATACGAAATGAAATTTTATTTCTTGAAATTGATGCCCGTATCAGGATAGCTAAAATTTTTTATCTGGGATTTTCCTGGACAGGCAGAATTACAGATTCCAACGATTATTTCAGCGAAACACGGGGTAATAAAGCTTCGGCCCGGGCTGAACTGGTTTTTTAAAAAGGAATATTTGAATTTTATACAGAATTATTGTATATTTTCAGCAGGGATAACAATTTAATACAAGGGAGTCACCATGAGAAAGTTAATATTTTCGTTCATACTATTTATTTTGCCTGCGTTCGCCAGTGTAAAAATCAGTCTGAAAGTTCCGTTCAGTTATAATCTGCTTATACCGGCAGNNTGCGCCGGAATTTCAACTGAAAAAACTGGGTCTGGAACCGTATATCGGTTTAACCTATAACTGGTATTTTCCTTATTCCGGGCAATTTCCCGAAAACATTACCATCAATTATTTTAATCTGCGTTACGGAGCCAATGTTAAATTTTATATTAAAAATATTTTCCTGGGCGCCGGTTTCGGTGTGCTTTATACCATGTACGGAACTTATGGAACATCAACTGCCAGGCAAAAGATGTCAAATGACTACCTGGGTAATGATTTTTTTTTCACCCTGCTGGGCGGTTATGAGTATAAACTGAGCGATAAGTTTTCTCTGCCTCTTGAGTTTAATCTGCATATTGACCCTTTTTTAATCAAATCCATTCTGTTGGAAATGCAGCTCTCCGTCGGAATTTCCATGAAAATCAGATAGGAGCATGATTATGAAAAAAATTAAATTATTTATTATTTTAGCCATGGCGTTATCTTTTTATTCATGCGCCAAAAAAATTAACCCTCTTTCACCGGACAGCAGGTTCATGCTTAATATCATGAACCTGGTTCTTTCCAATACCAATATGTCTTTTACTTCATTGAAAGAAACCAAAGCTGTGGGGATAAAAACTCCTGATGATATTCTGCCGATTGAGCTTGAATGGATCACAACTGATTCCAATGTAGCCACAGTTAACAGTAATGGTGTTGTTACATCCGTTTACAGCGGTAACGCCTATATTTTAGCCCGGGCGCCGGGCGGAAGCAGTGTGACCAGCGCTACCTGCGCTATAACCGTTGCCTTTCCGGGTATTTTTGGTAATTGGCGCGTTCCCTCCAGTACTGATTACAGTTATAGGAATTTTCGAATAACTACCAATAAACGATATATTTATGAATATAAATATTCATCTACTGCGCCTGCAGGTCAAAGAGACAAGGCCTATCAATATACGCTGGATATTCTTGATTTTCAGTGCGGAAGCGAAAAGCTTGATACCTTTATGATTGTTAAATACCTTTCTTATTTGTATACAGCTGTGGATGGTACCCAAGAATCTTATGCCTATACCAATGACATGTATATAAAATATATATGGGATGAACCGCAGATTATTACCGGCACCACTAATAAAAAAACAACTGTTTATAATGTTATACATTCTATATATGCGCCAGGCGGAACTTTTACCAATCTAGAACAGGCGTATGCAGCCACAACTGTTAATTACAGCACCTTTAATGGAATAGAAAGTTATTAATTACTGCAATAGAAAAAGTGTATATGCTCAGATTTTTAATTTTAAAATCTGAGCTATACGAAAAAGTTCGCCTGTAAATTAAAAAAGTACTTATTTATACCAAAACCGCACTGACTTTATAAAAATTGCAGTATCGGAATCCTGAACTGACATATTAAAAAATTGAAATAACATTAAGTAGGCTGAATTATTCTTTTTTTTTATTAAGTGAAAACCGCAACAATATAGATCAACCTCCGCGGGTCCCATTGGACAGTTATACCACAAAGCAATGATA
>DNNS01000034.1 GCA_003497555.1 Spirochaetia bacterium | reverse complement strand
GCAGACGGCAGATGTTCCGGTTATTGCGATTGTCTTGATGTTTTATCACGACACCGGAAAAAAACCGCCGGAGATCTGCTGCGCCCGGCGCCGGAAACTGCTCCGGATGAACACATGGACAGAATATATTCAATTTTTCGCGGACGGGAAACAAAATTTGTTCTGGTTAAAAAAAACGGGAATCTCTGCGGAGTAATTAAAGACGAGACGATTATTGATTTTATTTTCGGTATAAATTAATTCAGCGGAAATGCAGCGCCAGGGCTATTATGCGCTCTTTAACATTAAAATCATATTTATAGGNNAATATAAACATCCATGATCTTGGCATAAAAATCCGTTCCCAGTGTGAGAATATTATTATACAAAGCCTTATCGGACATGTAATAGGTGGTGGTGAATCCGGCTTTTAAACCATAGGAATCTTTAAAAGTAACCTGCAGACCAATTGCTGGTTTAAGCATATCCTGGCCATAGGGCTGCTTGACATCGACAAAATTGAGATCTGTATTTATCATTATTAGAGCGATCTTATAAGCCAGACCGAATTTATATGACGCCGGNNCGGTTGTTATGGAAAGCGGTAAGCAGATCATTCATAACTATGCCTGCTGAAAAATCCCGGAAAAAAACCGTTATTCCCGGAGAAAGGCCTAAAATCAATTTGCTGCTGCCGTGAATAAGACCGTAGTACTGATTCAGCCGCAAACCCGCAATAACATGTTTGCCTATGGGATGAGAACCTGCAAGCCCAAGCTCATGAAAATTATTGGTAGCCTTGGAAATAAAAGTATGAGACGCATTGGAAGAAACATTGAAATACCGGTTGTAATGGGAATTATGCCTGGAAAAAATTGCGTCATAATAAAAACCTATGGATATTGTTTCTGTAGAAGTATTAAACAAACCAATGCCAAAATTGTAATCCTTTACATCCTGCTGCTGCAAGCTTATAAAAATTTGAGTAGATGCATCTTTTCCGGTAAGCCCGGCGGGATTATTATACATGGCTGTGAGCGCGTTTCTGCTTGCTGTGCCTGCTCCGGCAATTCCCATAGATGATGTGTCTGCCCTGAATTCTTCTGCGTTTACTGTCATTAAAACAATCATTATAAATATCAGTGCACTTTTAATAATTTGCAGCATGTTTTTCTCCGTAAGGCGCATAGATCAGCCGCCTGACTGAATTCTCAGTATTTACGTTAATTTTAATCGATTTTTGCTTTGAAGTCAAGGCAGGCATTAATTATTTTCATCCTGAAACAGCATCCGTACCTGATATAAACGGGTGCGTGAATATTTATAACAGATATTATAAAATACCCTGTGCCAAGANNCTGCCCGACGTAAAACGTCGGCAAATAAAATCACTATATTCCCGGAGCGTTTTTTAACAGGTATTCTTCGGCTTCTAAAGACCACAAACCGTTGTTTCTATCGGTAATTTCGGATAGATTTTTAAAAAGCGGATTGTTATTTCCTGCCTGGGGAAAGGAATCAATAGCAGTAAGCGTAAGACTGATATTATTATAAATTAATTTTTTCCCGCCTGGTATGGCAGGAAGATTCAGGGTTGTTTCTATAACTGCATCCAGCCCGCCAATGTGAGTCACCATGACCTGCGGTCTGATTTTGTCTTTTGCCATTAAAGCAAGGGATTCTTTCATATCATCGGTATTGCCGCCGCTGGTACCGGTAATATGCGCAGCATTGTAGTGAACATTATAAAAGTTAAGTTCCGCCCTGAACTCCGGATCAGTAGGCCCGGCAAAAAAATTTAAACAGCCGTCCCGGCCCAAGAGCGCATCAGCCTGTTCTACCACAGGCCTGACCGGCGCAAAAACCATCACGTCGTCAAAACCGTCTTTGCCGCTTAAAATACGCATCTCGGAAACAGGATTTTGCAGTTTTTTGGTATTAGTATAAAATAATTTCACGCCGTGATCTTCCGCATTTTTAACCGGGAAAAGTGATTTTGCACGATCAAGCCTGGCATCATCTATATCGGTCACTACCAGTAAGGATGGACGATCCGGTCCGTGAAGAGCGTAATCGATTGCGCCCAGGCCCATCGGTCCGGCGCCTGCCAAAATCGCCATAGATCCGTTTTTTTTAATTCCCATTTCATGCACATAAGATCCTGCTCTGGTATGATAACTGGCATGAAAGGCGCCGATAATACATGACATGGGTTCAGACAGACTGGCGGGGAAATAGCCTTCGCCCCGGTAAGGAAGCAGACAGTCATGCGTCATGACCTCGTCAGGTATTATTACCATGGTAGCGTCGCCTCCCAGATACCGATAGGAATAACCGGGAGCGGATAATATTCCAACCGGGCCATGCTCGTAATTCAGAGCCGGCTGGATTGAAAATTTATCGCCGGGTTGATATTTTTTTTGCCATTTTTTCCCGACTTCCTTGATAACCCCGCAGAATTCATGACCGATTATTACCGGTTCCTTACTGATATTCCCGGGTACACGCTTGTGATCAGAGCCCTGCCCCGCTGCCTTGTATGATGACATGCAGATACTGTCGGATATCACATGAGCTAAAATCTCGTCAGACCCGATGAGCGGCAGTTCAAACTCTTCCAGACGTAAATCTTTTTTACCGTAAAGGCGGATGGCTTTGGTTTTCATAAATAATGTTCCTTGATAAAAAAATTATTTCAGCATGATTTGACCGCCGGTTACGGGCACGGCCTGTCCGGTCTCGTACTGCTGGTCAATAATATAATAAACTGCTTTCATTACATCAGCAGCTGTGCAGCCGCGTTTCATGGGAACCATATTTTCATAATATGCCTTGACATCGGAAATATTTTTGGCTCCCGGGACTTTGCCGGCTTTCAGATACTGCATAAAAAGTCCGTTTACCGGATCTGCCCACATCGGGCCTTCAAAAAAATTTCCGGGGCAAACGGCATTGACTTTGATTTTATTCTGGATTAATTCCAGGGCAAAGGACTGTACCAGTCCGATGCCGCCGAATTTTCCGCCTGCATAGGCAAAATTTTTATTA
>DNNS01000754.1 GCA_003497555.1 Spirochaetia bacterium | reverse complement strand
AGGAATTCATTAGACAATATATTCTTGTAAAGTAAACTACGGGCAGACTTTTTATGGAGGTATTATGAAAAAATATTTGTATTATGTGGAATTTTTTCTTTTCTGACAAGCGTAACTATTTCGGTAAAAGATGTTCAGAAAAAGAACTACGGCAAGGTCGAAAAACTGATTGCCAAAAAAGCCGTAGTTCCGGAAACTGTTCTGCCTGCCGCCATTGCCCTGGGAGATGAAAAGATGGTGAAACTGCTTATTGACGGCGGTGCTGATGTTAATGGAGGCAGCAAGACAGACACGCTGACAATGTGTAATCTGTCGCTGGCGGCATCTTCCCGGAATTATAACATTGTAAAACTCCTGGTCGATGCAGGGGCCAATGTGAACAATACCGCCGGCACGGACGGTATTACGCCACTGGGTGACGCTGCCTTTTATGGCAACATCGATATAATCAAATTACTGGTAGAAAAAAAAGCGGATGTCAATGCGCAGGATACAGCAATCGGCAATACGATTCTGATGGATGCCATTATAATGAAAACAGATTCCAAAAAAAGCAAATCAGAAATACTGGCGATCGTAAAAATTCTAGTTGCCGGTAAAGCAGATCTTAATTTATGCGGAATAGACGGATCATCGCCGCTTCTTCGCGCTGTGGAAAAGGGACATGCAGAAATTGCTGATATTTTAATCGAAAACGGCGCTGATCTGGAAAAAAAGGGATCAATGGGGCAAACCGCACTGATGTTTGCAATCAGCCATAAACAGTTTGATATTGCCAAAGTTTTAATCAATAAAGGAGCTAATGCTAATATCAAAGATGAAAAAGGGCAAACCCCGCTTTTTTTCGCTGTTGCAATGGAAAATACCGAGCTGGTGGAAGCGCTCTGTCAGAAAGGGGCTGATATGAATACCGAACATAATTTTGGAACCATGAAAGCAACTATCTATTCATTTGTTCAGATAAAAACAATGTTTGGCGGCAGTGAAACTATGCAAGAAATTGGTAAAATACTGAATAAATATAAATAATAAACTGTATCGTATGAAAACAGCAAAACAACTGCTATCTCTGGTTATTATTATTTATTCTGTTTTTGCAGCTAGCCCCGAAAAGGAAATTGAACGTCTGCTGCGCACGCTTGATGAAATCAGATTATCACTCGCAACCAAACCGGGCACAAGCAGTCTTGTTCAAATTCCGATCTACCAAAAATTACTGGATATTTATAAACAGAAAAATGATATGTACAACTATGCTGTTACCCTGAACAACATGTCTCTGATCTACGGTGAGGCCGGGAACTTTGACAAAGCGCTTGTCTGCGCTGACGAAGCATATAAAATTCTCGAAAACGAAGATAAGTCAGAAACCCATTTTTTACAAAATAAACAGTCACTACAGATATTATTGTTAAGGGGGAGAGGAGATATTTATTACTATTGGGGCAAATACGACTTTGCCTGTGATTTTTATCATAAAGCACTGGTCATTGCCGATGAATATAATAGCGGGGAAAGCCGCGCCTATGCCCTGAACAGTCTGGCGCTTGTATCCAAGAAACAAAATGACTACAAACAGGCAATAAAATACGATTTGCGCGCACTGCAATATTATGACGAAGATGCTGTATATTTTTTTGACAGTCTGGTGAACTCATATCTGAAAGACGGTAATCTTGCAAGAGCCAAAGAATATTTAGATAAAATCATGTCTTATCAGCGGGTGGATGGAGGGTTTGCACCTGGAGACCTGGCCAGAAAATACCGCAGCAGCGGCAGGTATAATTTTCAACTCGGCATTGGCGAACAGGATATGGACAAAAAAAACAGGCATCTGCAGGAAGCGGCTCGATATTTCATCCTTTCGTATAATGTGTTTAAAAATATGCAGATCGGCATCGAAGTAGCTGATATCTGCCGTAACATCGGGGAAGTATGCAGCCTTTTAAAAGATTACGATACTGCTGAGTTCTATCTGAAAAATGCGATTTCCATTCTTGAAAATATCCGCTTGACTGCAGCTGGAAAAGTACGACGCGATTATCTTGCATCCCAGCTTGATATATACAGCCTTCTGATAGAAGTATATTTTCACGAAAAAAATTTATACAATGCCGTTGATATTGCCAATCTTGCTCACGCCAAATATCTTGCGGATCAAATCGGTGAAAAAGCCGGGAGCCGCTTGACGGAATATTCATCCCGGAAGAAACAGGCGGATCTTGATGGCCATGCTGTTATATATTACGCGAATATAAACAGTTCTCCGCTGGTGATGATTATGACCAAAACCAATATTGCAGCGTATATGCTGAACAAAGACGCGATCGTAAAGGAATTCAGATGTGCTCCTTCTCTGAATCAGGCTGTAAGCGAATACAAGTCAAGAGGACTGAAACTCGCATTAAAAAGCAGCAGCACCAATAATGATTCTTATACTGCACGCAATATTAATCTGGATGATATTGTAATGTGGTACCGGGATTTACTAAAAACGCCGCACAATAATCTTCAAGTTTTACAGGGCGCATCCCGGGCAATGTTTCAATTTCTTTTATCTCCTTTTTATCTGCAAATAAAACATTATACTAATATCGTTATTATTCCTGACGGAATACTGGCTCTGCTGCCGTTTGAGACCTTTATTGATACTGAAAACAGGTATATTGCGCTCAGTCATGTTCTCAAGTATGAATATTCGCTTGGTATTTTTGATTATCTCACGCATATTATATACCC
Organism: Spirochaetia bacterium; assembly: GCA_003497555.1. Taxonomy (GTDB): domain Bacteria; phylum Spirochaetota; class UBA12135; order UBA12135; family UBA12135; genus UBA12135. The sequence continues at coordinate 955 of DNNS01000754.1, read as the reverse complement.
TGGAAACCGCGATCCGCTACTGGCTTTCGGCGGCGCGGTATACAACAAATCAACTTACACTAACGCCGTTATTGAATCCGCACAACAGCTTGCGTATTTTACAATTGAAACGCGCGATCAACTGCAGCGCGGCGTCGATGTAGCCGGTAGTTATTTTCAACTAGGTCTTGCAGAGTGGCAAAATCTTCCCGGTACTTTAAGCGAAGTTAAATCCCTGCAGGCAATAATTCCATCAGGTAAAATAATAACTGGCTCTGGCGTCTGCAAAAAAAATATCAGACAATTATCCGAGTCAGGCGAGTTAAAAAAATATAAATATTTGCACTTTGCAACGCATGGCATAGCAGTGCCTGAAATTCCGGAATTATCAGCGCTGGTTCTTTCCCGTGCAGATGATGCGGACGACTGTTATCTGAGAATGGATGAAATATCCGGACTTGATCTGAATGCTGATTTTGTCTGTCTTTCCGCCTGCGAAACCGGACTCGGCAGAATTTACAGTGGAGAAGGCGTTGTGGGCCTTACGCAGTCTTTTTTAGCTGCGGGAGCCAAAGGATTATGTGTTTCGCTCTGGTCGGTTGCTGATGAATCTACTATGAAATTCATGATTGGAGTTTATAAACTTGTTCAGGAGAAAGGCGTTCCATACAGCCAGGCAATAACTGCAATGAAAAGGGCATTTATTACCGGCGAAGAAGAAGATAACAATCATGAAACCGCAAGAGGAATGGAAATAAATACTTCCGGTACAGCATCGCGAAAAACCGGTCAATACAGTCATCCCTTTTACTGGGCGCCGTTTGTATATTACGGAAAGTAAATATAAGGATCAATTTATCAGGCGAGAGACTCAGTTTAATATTCGCAAAATGATCAAAAAAATGCACACCAATTATATTTTATTTAAATTTATTAATAAGGAAGTAGAAAGAAACGAAAAATTTCAAGGTAGTTG
>DNNS01000517.1 GCA_003497555.1 Spirochaetia bacterium | reverse complement strand
TAAAATCTGAGTAAGTACAAATGTATTATAATTTTTTAATTTTGGCAGTATTCGGTAGACAATTCCTCCAGGTATAATAACAGTCCGATAATCTGTATTTTAATGCAAAGTGATACTGTCTGCCTGTGCAATTAATTTATAAATTTTTTATATAAGCATTCCCGGGCATCGGATAGACCGATTAACCTTTACGACTGGAAAAAAGTACTAATTTGTTTACAGAAAATTCCGTAAATTAGAAGGAACAAGATTTTTTTGAGGTTTTATATGCGAAAAATATTCATTTTATTATTCATTTTAACTGCAGCTTCCTGCGGTTTTAAAAAACGCGGTGAATCATTAAGGGATATTCTGTCTCAGGAAAATAAATATAAAACTCCTGAAGATATTTACGGATCCTTTGAAAAAAGAATAGCATCCAACACAGGTCTTGAAGTATCCGATGATAATAAAGGCGTAACTATTGACGAAGCCATTAATAAAATGGAAGAACGCAAGGGAACCTATTCTGTTGTTTCTCCGGGAACAGCCGCGGTAAAAGATTTCGATTCGGATTTGGGTATTTCAGATATCAAGGAATTAATCCGCAAGGGAAAATATTCGCGTGTGCTTGATTCCAAAAGAAAAACCGGAAATGAATATAAATATTATTACGCAATTTGTCATTATTGCCTGGCCAAAACATCATCGGTCAGGAAGACCAAAGCCGATCATGCAGCCAAAGCCGTTTCCCTGTTCCGCGAAGCCGGTGTCAGCAGTCAGGAAACAGGACTTAAAGCCCGAAGCGTACTCTGGCACGGCATAACCCAGCTGGTATTCTATCCGCAGCTCTCTGCCGCAGAACTGCAGAAACCGTTTGCCTACATTCAGGGAAACCTGAAAACATCTCGCTGTTATAACGACTCTCTATTATACTCTGCCCTGACAGCCAGAAAAAAGAAGATTCCGGCTGAGGCGGATCAGTTTTTATCAATGTTAAATCAGACTTCACCCAAAGATCTGGTCTATGATGAGATGTATCGAAAATGGGTTACGCCGCAATCTGCAGCCCGGCACTATGGAGCAAAAATGTCTGCCGCTGAACCGGCGCCTTCCGAGGATGAAAAAATAAAAGAAGAAATCAAGCAAAAACTGGAGGAAAAGAAAAATGAGATAAAAAATAATGCCGCGGATAAAAAAGAGACTGNNAGGCCGTAAAAGCTGCGCCCGCAGCAGAAAAACCGGCAGAAAAAACCGAAGCGCAGTCGTTATCCGGAGGGGGAGAAACCCTGGGCGGTGAATTATTAGGCGGAGACAATTCGCTTGGCGGAGGAACCGGCAATACCGGCGGCGATTTACTGGGCGGTGAAAACAAACCTGGCGGCGGAACTGCAGGCGGCGACAGCCTGCTTGAATAACCGGATTCCGATGAATAGACTGTATGCGGAATTTTAAATATTACGGCAGTCTGCAGTCAGTTTGACGGTTACTTTATTGCCGGGATCTGAGTACTCAATATTAAAATACTGCCGTACTATGGTTATACCCAAACCGTGCATGTCATATAAACTTTTCGGATCCGGTTCAAGATATTTTTTATAATCAAAACCCGTACCCTGATCTTCAATGACAATTTCAATATCGTTATCTTCACGGTTAAAGGTGATTTTTACAAATTTTTCAGAATTTTCTGCCAGGGCGGATCTTCTGTCAATTTCGCCGCTATAACGGTCTTGAGCAAGTAAAACGGTTTTTTCCTGATAGGAAATACCAAGGTTGCCGTGTTCAATGGCATTACATATCAGCTCATAAAGGGCAATTGCTCCATGCTGGCAATTACCGCATAGATGCGCCAGCCAGTTTGACAGGTTTGCGCCTTCGGAAAAAGTTTTTAGATAAACTGTAAAATTCCGGAATAAAGGCAGGATATTAAGATATTCGGAAATTTTTTTATTAATAGACCTGAATTTAATATATTCATTTTCTGCGCTTTTTACAATAAAATAGAGAAATGTGCTGCTGCACGGTTTTTTAAGAAAAAAAAAAATTCCGGCATCAATGGCTGCCCTGATTTCATCAGAACTGAAATTGTGTCCGCTCATCAGCACAAAGGGTATGTATGCCCATTCATTGTGTTTTTTTATTTTCCGGGCAAACGACAGGCCGTCTATTCCCGCCATTACCCAGTCGCATACTATGACCGAGTATTTATCAAAGTATTTTTCAAGTTCGGCTATTGCTGATTCGGCATTGTAGTAAACACCGGTATTAAAACCGTAACTGATTAAAACATCTGATGTCAGGTTACAGACTTCTTTGTTGTCATCAANNATCATTATCATTTGTATTTTATCCGTATCATTCGGGTTATAATGCCCTGATAAATTCGATATCCTCCCTTAAAAGGTCTGTGATCCTTCTGTCCGGATTCAGGGCAGATGGAAATTCCACCATAAAACAGCCGTCATAATTTGCAGCACAAGCCGCCGACATGAGTTTTGAGTAATCCACTAATCCGTCTTTTAAAAGTGAACGTTCGGGCTTGCCGGTATTCACGGAAATACCGTAATTCTGGAGATGAGCGTGCCTTGCATAGGGTAAAAGATTCCGATAATCATTAACGCTTTTTATTCTGTATTCATCGGCCTCAGCAGGAAATGGTATCTGATAATTTAAAAAAACATTATTATGATTAATGTTTTTCATCAGTTCGGGTATATTGTCCCACTGGTTGGTGAGAGTATTACCGTGCCGCTCAAGCACAATAGAAATTCCTTTTTCGAGCGCGGAATCTGCAAAAAATCTGATCCGGTTAATAACTGTGTTTTTTTCATCGTTACTATGCAGTTTATAGTCTTTAATTCCCGGCCAGATCCTGATCAGTTTTGTATTAAAGATCATTGCCAGTTCAATCTGATTTTCAATTGTAATCTCGGTATTGTTTATATATTTTGTTTCTCCGGCATTTAGATATGAGCCGATTGCGCAGATTTTTACTTTTTTTAGGTCTGCATGTTTTTTTATATTATCAAGCTCTTTATAATTATAAGGCATGGGAAGGTGCGGAGGCTTAGCCCATATTTCTATATGGTCAGCGCCGATATCGGAAGCTGTTGATATGGCATTTATTATATCCTGATTCTGCAGGCTGATAAGGCATAAACCGGCTTTGGGCATAAATATTTTTATAAATTATATTAATTCAAACCTTGCGGTATTTTTTATACTCATGGTTAAATTATAGCATATCCTGCCTTAAAATTTATAAACCAGTATGATTTTATTTCCTGCCGGAAAAAAACAAGCGCCTCCTGTTTTTTTGTTTTTTTTATATAAAATAAAATCAATAATTGCCAGAGTTCCAAAAACCGTACTGAAAACAGCGCTGCTTTCTGCCGCAATAAAAAATACCTCGGCATTGGCGTAAAAACGATCCATACGGTTACCCAGCCGCAAGGCTGAATATGTGTCGGATGCAATTTTATATTCTTCATATGTTTTATCAGCGCCCGTTTTGCTTAAAATTCCGGAAACAAGACAGGTACCGGTGAAAACGGCGCAGGAACATGACAGTACAGTACGGCGCTTGGCATTTTTTAGCTGCAAATCCGGATAAAAATTTTTTTCGCCGAATGCATATGAAACAACCCGGACAAAAAAAAACACTGTTAAAACCGGATGATTGCGTAAATATTTTATACCTGCCGTTATAATGTTATTTTCAGCCATGCTTTCAGCTCCTCATCCCGGATATTTTTAATAAGTTTATAAGTGCTTTTTATTTCCGTTTTTTCACTGATTATATAAAGATATTTAACATTGAAGGAAATGCGCTGCGCAATTTCTATTTTGGGTATGATTACCGCATACGAACCTTTTCCCGAAAGCGAAATTGTCATGCCGGAGCCCGGCAGATCACGGCTTGAAGATGAAATACCTGCATGCGGCGCATTAAAAATTCCATAGCGCGTTAATATTTTCAAATTTTTATTTTTAAACAGGAACA
>DNNS01000758.1 GCA_003497555.1 Spirochaetia bacterium | reverse complement strand
TTCCTGATAACACATGATGCCGAAGGTTTCAGCAAGCAGTTCTTTCATTTCGGGCAGAAGAGGCTGCCAGGGTTTGCCGTGCAGCCGCGCTATATATTCGCGTATATAGCGGTTGGCCGCAGGCCTGATCATGGATGAATGAATTACCAGATGTTCAAAATCCCCATGTCCGGTTTTTTTCTGCAGCTGGCGCATGGCCGGAGATTCCACATAAAAAACGCCCATGCTGTTTCCTGCAGCCAGCAGGCTGATGGTTTTTTGATCATCCAGCGGATTAAAATCAGCATAGGAAATTTTAATATTGTAATTTTTTTCTATCATGGAAAGCGCATCGCGCGCTACTGCCAGACTGCGGTTTCCCAGCAGATCTATTTTTACCAGACCGAAATCCTCAGCCTGATCTTTGTCAAACTGTATAACCGGAACGCCCTTGGGTGCTTTTTCCACCGGCGCATAATAACTGACGGGCTTGGGAGTAATTACCACTCCTCCGCAGTGTACGGAAAGATAACGCAGTATGCCGCAAAGCGGAAGCGCATCCCGGTAGATTTCAGCCCAGGCCCCGCCTTGGCGGGAAACGCGCGTTATGGTTTGATCTTTTTTGCAGTGATAATAATGCGTAATGCTTTGAGCGGCCCGGCTAATTTCAGTTTCTTCAAGGGATCTTATTTTGGCGCACTCCCGCAAAGCCGAACGCAGGGAAAAGGTTACATGGTTTGCCACCATGGCCGCATGAGCTGTTCCGTATTTTTCAAAAACATATTCCAGAACCTGATCGCGCGTATCCCAGGGAAAGTCTATATCAATATCGGGCGGATCTTCACGGTGCAGGTTGAGAAAACGCTCAAAAAAAAGACAGTGTTTCACCGGATCAACATGCGTTATATAAAGAAGATAGGCCACCAGCGAAGCTGCGCCGCTGCCCCGGCCGCAGGTAAATGCCTGTTTTTTTACAATGTCGTGCACGATCAAAAAATAACCGGCAAAATTTTTTTCACGGATGACAGCCAGCTCATCTTTAAGCCGTTTTAAAACAGCAGCCGGGATTGGTTCTGCGTAGCGCCGGGGCAGATTTTTTTCTACCAGATTTTTAAGAGTATAAAAATCTCCGCCGGTAAATTCAGGCATGATAATGCCTCCGGTATTAAATTCAAAAAACACCTTTTGCGCAATTTTAACGGTATTATCAAGAGCATCAGGCATGTGGGCGTAGCGCCGGCAGATTTCTTCTTCGCTTAAAAAATATGCCTCTTCGGAAATACAGTCTTCTTTGGACAGGGAATCCAGTTTTTTATTAAGCCGGACAGCAGACAGAATACGGGTGATTCGGTAATCCGCAGGCGAAATAAAATAAACCGGATAAATCAAAACCGGTTCAAGTTTTTCGGCATGCGCCCGCTGATAGGCGGTGAAGTAATCGGACATAAGAGGATTAATTTCCGCAAAGCCGTTTTCCCTGCATTCTTTTACCAGGGAAAAATCCGCGCTGATTACCATAAAATTATTTTGGCAGTTTTTAATGATTTCGCCTTTAAGCGCAGCATCGTTTGCCAGGCCGAGAGTAATAATCCGGCACAGATGTGCGTATCCGCGCATGGAACGGGCAACAAGCAGGGCATCAGCCACGGGCGTTTTAATTCTCACGGACACAAGCGCTTTAAGATTTTTTTCTCTGCAGGCGGAAATAAACGGCAGAAGTCCGTAAAAGCCGTTGCTGTCTGCAAGACCGACCCAGGAAAAACCGTGTTTAGCGGCAAATGAAGCCAGATCGGAAATAAAAATATTGCCGGCTTCCATGGAACAGGCGGAATGTATTTCCAGCCATATGAACTTCATGGGCGGATGTAAAACAGCGCCTGTTTGCCGTATTTGGATCGCAGGCGATCAAAGGTTTCGGCCAGTTTCTGCTGTTTTTGACCGGAACCGAAAAAATCAATTTCATAAAAGGCCGGACAGAGGGATGAAAATTTCAATATCAGTTTTTTTACAGCGCAACGGCGCTGCAGAAATATGTTTAAAACCGGCAGCAGTTCATGATAGATATCAGCTTCCAGGTTTGAGCGTTTTCTGATTTTTTTCTGTTCCCGGGCTTCGCGGTTATCGCTGTAAACCGCGCCAAGCGTAAATCTCCCCGGGAAAACACCATGGCTGCGCATTTTTTCGCAGGCCTCAAGGGTTATTTCAAAAAGAAAAGTGCGCAGGCTTTCATCTGCCGAAGCAGAAGGCAGAATGCGTTCGGCCGTAATTTCAGGCGCAGCCCCGGCCGCGGTCAGGCTTCCGGAAAGATTATGCAGATCACGGTAAAGGCTTTTGCCGGCAGGACCCAGCAGGCAGAAAAGCTCTTGCTCGGTAAAACATGCAAGATCGCCTAAACGCTCGATATTATAATCGCGGGACAGGCGGAGACGCAGACTGTATTCAAGTGTTTTTGCTGCCGGAAGATTATAGATAAAGGCATTTTCAGCGCTTTTAAAAAGCGCGAAAGCGGAAAAATCTTCGGCGGCTTGAGCTGCAAAGCGTGCAGCGGAGCGGCTGGAAGCAAGCCCGGCCCGGGAAATAATATTTTCCATGCGGATTTTTTTTATTATTACGAGCGCAGTATCAAGCGGCCTGCCGAACAATAAAGACGTGCCGGTTAAATCCGCAAAAAAACCTCCGCAGCCGTCTGTTTCACAGCGAGGGGAAAAATTTTTTAATATACCGATAATTTTTCCGGTAAAATCCGCTGCTGCGGATTTGTCGGGAAGAATAAGAAGCGTATTATTTTCAAATCCGCAGTGTTCTGAGCATTTCAGGCCCAGCCGGCCAAGCTCACGGGCCGCCTGTTTTAAAGGCATATAGCGGTAAACAGCCTTGGCCAGGCCGGCGGAATAATCAAGCACCAGGGCCGAGGGGGATTTC
>DNNS01000456.1 GCA_003497555.1 Spirochaetia bacterium | reverse complement strand
TTTTTATTGGTAATTTTTCCATGGATACGCCGGGTTTGCTCACCGTCGGCGGAAGAATTTTTTCCGGTTGTGAAAAAAATTCTTGTTTACGGCTGCGCGTTTTGTATTGAAAAGTTCCGCTCCGGCTATTTCAGGATGCGTTTTTACCGGTATACTGCCTTTTAAAAGCTTTTCAATACTGGTTACAGCTGCAGCCTGATCCGGTGTGGCAAATGAAATGGCACGTCCGCTTTTANNCGGTGAATATAATTTTCCGATTCATCAGGCAGATCATAATTAATTACCAGCTCTATGCCCTTAACATCAATCCCGCGCGCCGCTATATCAGTTGCTACCAGTACGCGAAAACGTCCGTTTTTAAACCCCTCAATTGCCGTTCGTCTCTGCGACATACTGCGATCAGAATGAATCTCTGCAGCATTAATGCCGGATTTAAAAATTCTCCTGGTAAGTTTAGCCGCGCCGTGCCGGGTGCGGCTGAATATTAATATTGACCCGTTGGTTTCTTTCAGAATTTTTTCCAGCAGCAGAATTTTATTTTCCTGATCAACAATATACAATTCCTGGCATATATTTTCCGAAGGAGTGCCGGAGGGAGCAACTTCGATATGTATGGGAAGACGCATATAACGGGAGGAAAGACGGATTATATCGCGGGGAATAGTTGCTGAGAAAAGCATGGTCTGCCTCTGTGCAGGAATATGTTCTATGATTTTTTCAATCTGGGGAAGAAAACCCATGTCAAGCATGCGATCCGCTTCATCAAGCACCAGAATGGCAGTCTGGTCAAGGTGTACTGTACGCCGTTCCAGATGATCATTGAGCCTCCCCGGAGTTGCAATAATTATACGCGGTTTTTTTTTTAAATCATTGATTTGCCTGCCCATAGGGTCACCGCCAATCAGTGCAATACTCTGCATGCCTGCCCCAGTTCCTACTTTTCGGAATGTTTCACGCACCTGCAGGGCAAGTTCGCGCGTAGGCGCCAGTACCAGACCGGTACCGGGGGATGAAAGCAATCGTTGTATCATAGGCAGCGCAAAAGCAAGTGTTTTTCCTGTTCCGGTCTGGGCTACCCCGAGTATATCTTTACCTTCGTTGGCAAGCGGAAGAGTACGGTGTTGAACCGGAGTAGGGCAGGTAAATTTCAGCCGTTCAAGAGTTTCAATTAGGACAGGAACAATCCCCAGCCCATAGAAAGTGTTTTCATTCATATAACCTCCAGGTTATTTTTTATTTTAAAATTGAGTAGTAATAAAATCATAATATAAACACCACGGATTTTTTCTGTCAACCGGTTGTAGCGGGCAGTCTGATCAGTTTTATTATTACAGGTTTTGATTGTTATGCAATGTTGATTATAATATATTGCTGATTGTCTTTCAGAAAGAATGATAATTTTTCCGGATTTGTATTTCAGAGATGATGCCTGTATTGTAGCGTATTATGGTATTTTAAGTCTGTTATTAAACGGGAGTCGCAGTTCTTGAGATGTTATTTCAATGTTTTACGCATAAGATTATTTTTATTGAATAAATATATACTGTTTTTATATTTAAATCAAATTGCGTGGGGTGCGAATTTTATTTCTTGGGTATGCAATACAAAAAAACCTGGTCCTAAGCATTTATGGATTTCTCTTGGATATTTCATTATTAAGAAATAAATTCATATTCAAACTGTAAAAAATTTGAAGTTTTATTCAATTTCTGATATAATCATTTGTAAAAGAGTAAGCGATGGAAACATTTTTAATATCAATAGTATATGCGGTTTTTTTTTCACTGCTCGGAATTGGGCTTATGTATGCGGTTTACCGCTTTTTTTATTTTTTATTTAAAATCGATATTCAAAAAGAGATTACTTCCGGAAACCGTTCCGCAGCTCTTTTCATCGCAGGAATATACATCAGCATCTCGGTTATTATTGCGCTGGCAGTTTTTATCCAGGTCAAATGAAATTCTTTCGTTTCCTGTCTGCACTTTTTCAATTCGGCAGATTGATACTGATCATACGCAAACTGCGCGGGCTTGGCGGCTGTCCCTGGGACCAAAAGCAATCATTTAAATCCATGCGTCTCAATTTTCTTGAAGAAGCTTACGAACTTGCCCAGGCTGTTGATCACGAAAACCATATCCACATCAGGGAAGAAATCGGGGATTTATTCCTGCATCTGGTTTTTTTTTCCATGTTAGGTGAAGAAAAAAAAGCATTTTCCCTGTCGGATACTCTTCATTATATAAATGCCAAGCTTATCCGCAGGCATCCGCATGTTTTTTCCGGATTGTTTCTACATGACGACGGTCAGATACTTAAAAACTGGGAAGATATAAAATCCCAGGAAGTGCAGCGATCCTCCGTCATGAGCGGAGTACCTCAAACCCTGCCTCCCATGATCAAGGCCTGTAAAATTCAGTCTAAAGCTTCCAATGTCGGATTTGACTGGCAGCATATATCAGGAGTGCTTGAAAAAATCAGGGAAGAGCTTTCCGAACTTGAAGCATGCCTGGCTCCCGGGAATAATGATCAGGAAAATCACCGCCTTTATGAAGAAACAGGAGATTTGCTTTTCAGCGCTGTCAATCTTTCCAGATTTTTAAAAATAGATCCTGACAGTGCGCTGGAAAGCGCCAATAATAAATTTTTACGCAGATTTGCCAGGGTTGAAATCTTGGCCAGGGAAGACGGGAAAAAACTGACTGAGCTTGACGCCATGAGTCTTGACCTTTTATGGAACAGGGCAAAACAGCAGATCAGGGACGTTAATTAAATTTTAAAACATATAATATGCCGGACCGCGGATGTTTTTACCGAATGCTTTTTTTTACAGCAGCTGTAAACCTAATGCTTGTTTCCTGCCGTACAGCCCCCAAAGTGGTTTTTCTGCGCCGCGATGAAATTAAAGTTTCCGTATATTTTAATACGGTCAATATTGATTTTAGCCGCCTGATGAAATATAATTATGCAGGCATGAATATATATTTAAAAAAAAATAATATGTTTAAATTTCTGAAAATTGCGCCTGAAAATTTTTATAATCTGCCGCCTGATATCGAAATTCTTCCGCAGCGAGAATATACAATAAAAGATTNNTTTATCGTGGGAAAAAGAGTATTTTCTGGTATTTTCCTTCTGCGATTCCAAAAAACGTCTTTTAATTTCAGGAATCTATATGCCCAGAACAGAAATCCGGCCGCAGCTTGATTTGTTGGCGCTTTATACAACCAATAAGTCCGTCATGATCACTTACCGGGCGCAGGGTTTTATAAAAACACTTGAGCTGAAGCGCAGTGATTTTACGGACGGGAAGGAAAAAATAATTCCGATCAGCCCGGCCCATACGAATTTTCTTGATTCCGAACTTGAAAGCAACAACCGCTATACCTATTTTCTGAGAGCGGTTTTTTCCAACGGTTTTATTACCAATTCCGCGTCCCTGGCGGTTAACTCCTGGAAAAGATCTTTACCGGCCGGCGAAATCCTGAAACAATACCGGCTTGACTATAATCCTGTTTTTAAAGAGTGGTAAAATGCAAAAAATTTATACTTATCTGGACAATGCCGAAAGCGCTTATCTGCTTAAAAGCGGAGCGGTATATTTTGAAATAAAAAGCGGAGAAATTCATAAAATTGAGGGGCAGAATCTTATTGTTGGTTCGCTTGAAGTCATCCGTCAGTATTCCAGTCCGACACCGGTATTCCGTATCTGCACCATGCATAAAGATGACCAGGCCCAAATCGAGCCGATTAATCCTGTTACACTCAAAAAACTTCTTTCCGGTTATAATATCGGTTTTAACACCTGCATTTTTTTGGCCAAACTGCAGATAGAAACCAATTCGATTTTAAAAGAACGGCAGGCAAAAAAAAGCGAAAATGAAAAAAAATATGAAGAAAATGCCCGGAAATATTATGAAGCGGCAAAAGAGATTATTGCCACCGGAGAAAAATTCCGTTTTCCGGATATTATAAAACTGGCCGAGACTGTTAAAAACGAAATTATATTTGAAACCGGGCAGATTTTATGCCGCCCCAAAGCGTCTGTGCAGCTTGATTTGGCCGGTAAAAATCTTGATTCTTTCAATAAATCATTTCCTCCGGGTTCAGTGATCTGCCAGGAGGGGAATGACGGTACGGAAATGTTTATTGTAAACAGCGGCAGGATTGCGGTATTCATCGGGCAGAATCAGGTAGCTGAAATATTTAATGCCGGCGCCGTAATCGGAGAAATTGCCCTTATTCTGGGCGAAAAGCGTTCAGCAACCCTGAAGGCGGTTTCCGGCTGTGTTTTATCGGTTATTGAAAAAAACAATCTGCACGATTTTCATTCCCAAAACAGCGATATTTTTACCAAAATTTCAAGCGCTCTGGCAGAGCGTGTTTATCATAATTTTCAGATGATTTATTCCATTGATAAACAGCTTGAGAAACAAACCGATCCGACCATACCGGATTTTTTAAAAAAGGAACCGGGGCAGGAAGAGCTTAACCAGCTTTTTATCAAAATTGCAGCTCTGCAGAAAGTAAAAAAATTCGAGCAGCTTAAACCTTTCATGGAAAAATACAAGGCAGAATTTGAAGCTGTAAAAAATAATAAAACGCCCTGAGCTATGTTTCAACACTGCCCGGCGTAAGATAACAGGGTGTTTTATTATAAGTAGAAAATTAATTTGCCCCGCTACCCACAGGGCGGCGGGACGGTAAAAAAAATGCAATTTAAAAATATAATTTTATCGCTGTTCTGTCTGTATGCTCTGTCTTTGGCCTCTGATCTTCTGCCGGAATTTCCTTCTTTTATAAAAACCGGGCAAATTACTTCCGGCATTGATCATATTGCTGCCTGCCGTTTTCCCCAGGCTCTTGAAGTTTTTGAGAATTTCCGGAAGGAAAACCCCGAGGAGCCTTTTCCCTATATACTGTCAGCTCTGGTATATGCTGTGCAGATGAATTATTTCAAGACTTTCCGTTTTGAGAATGATTTTCTTATCAATATCAATAAGGCTATAATATTATCTGAAAAAAAAATTAAAACATCCGGTCCATATAATGATCTGTATCGGTTTCTTTATGCCGGTGCGCTCGGATACAAAGGGCTCTATATCATGCAGAAAGAAAATATTCTGTCGGCTTATGGACTGGGAACTGCCAGTCTGAAAATTTTCCGTAAGCTTGAAGAAGAGAAATATCCCCTGCCCGATATCTATTATGCGCTGGGTATTTATTATTATTACCGGAGTTTCTATTCGCGGGCATTTCTATGGCTGCCCAGTGTTCCGGATGATCGGAAGAATTCTTATATTTATATAAAAAACGCAGGGCAAAACGCGGTTTTTCTGCGGCATGAGGCTTTTTTCGCAAACATCACAATGCGCATTAATGACAGACTGACTGACGGGCTGGAATCTGAAATTATTGACGACATGCGCAGATTCCCCGAAAATATATTCCTTCATTATAAATTGCTTGATCTTTATACTCTGCTTGAAGAAAACCATAAAATCTTACCGGCAGCAGACGAGGCTGAAAAATTGCTTCTGCGTTTTCAGGCCGGGCCTGCCGCTTTTTTACGAATTTACTGGCAAAAAGCCAAGGCGCAGAGGGCATTAGGGATGACCGCAGAACTCAGCGTTACCCTGCAGAAAATGTTGTCGCTTGAGAAGACCATGGAAAAATGTTTCAGCGATGAAAAATATATTTCCCGTGCCAAGAAACTTCTGCGCCGGACTGGCAGCTTCGGAGGTGCAAATGACTAAGATACTGGTTTTTTCCGATATTCATTTTCCGTCGCGCATAACTGAGTTTCCTGAAGGAGCGATCGCTGCAGCTTCCGGAAATGCCGATATGGTGCTTGGCCTGGGCGACTATGATGATAAAAAAGCGGTTGATTTTCTGTACCGTTTTTCTGACCGCGTTCATCTGGTAGCCGGAAATATGGATGCACCGATACTTAAAAAACAGCTGCCGCAGACTTTAATTGTACCGGTTGAAAGGATGCGTATCGGGCTGGTGCACGGCTGGGGTATTCCTTTCGGCATACGCGCCCGGGTTCAGGGTCTTTTCAGTAATATCGATCTGCTTTGCTACGGGCACTCGCATGAAGCTTTTTATGGAGTGGAAAATGACCAGTATTTTTTTAATCCGGGCAGTCTGGCATCCGAACCCCGTTCCTTCGGCATTATTACCGTAAACGGCAATAATGCCGACTGCAGGATAATAAAAATTTAATTGTTAATTTTTTTCTTTTTTAGTGTCCGGGCATTTTTCACAGGATAAATATTTATCGGGGTTTTTCAGCAGCTCATCGCGGCAGGATTCGCAGCAGATATAATAATTTTTATTGCCGATTTTTACTTTCAGGGTTTTTTCATTAACCGTGATTTTTTCCTTCATTACCGGGCAAATTACCGTATCGCCGATAGCAGCTTCTGCCCGGCAGCGGCATTGCTTTTCTTCCGTGTCTCTGCTTTCTTCTGTACAGGTCTGCCCGCAACAGGGGGAACAGTTGTTATCGGCTGCCGGAAGCACGGCCCATAGCAGCAAAAAAGAAGTTAATAAAAATAGTTTATTCATATTATGTTCCTTTCCATATAAAATGGTAAAAATTATATGCGTTTCCGCAGGGTTTGTCAAATATCAATCTGCATATCTTTTGGATATTCAATATGAAATTTGAAAAATATTTCACAATTGCCCTGGGCGGGAATTTCCAGGGACCATTCCAGAATACCGAATTCTTTTTCTTGCGGTTTGGGAGCAGCGGAAACCAGTTTTACCCTGATATCGGTATTTTTAGGGAAAGGTATTTGATCGGTAATGATTAGGGTCTGGGCGGTTTTCTTAAAATTTTTAGCGCGGATTATAACCTGAAAAGATTTTCTGTTCATATTCCCAAACAGGCCGGATTCACCTTGTACCGGCCCCGGATCAAGACGCTCTATGGCGATATCTTCGTCAATACCGGCCATGATGGCAGTACTCTGTCCGGGAGCTGTCATGGGTATTAATGACGACCCGATATACATGTTTTCTCTCATTATTTCGGTTTTACCGGACAGCAGTGGAAAATCAGCAGTGTTGGTAAAAAATGCCTGTACATAGGCATATCCTGATTTTTTTGGAATTGCCAGGCGGGTAAGCGTGCATTTAAACTGCTGTTTGACCACAGATATTTTACGGGGAGAATTTTCTGATAATACGGTTTCAGTATCTGCAGCGCTGAATACAGCAGTAACGCCACCGGTGCTTACGAATCTTGCAGACTCGTCTTCCGCTTTACATTCTTCGAGTACCAACGCCGGCTCCTGTTTTACGCTTCTGGCGCTCATAATCTCGGAATTATTGTCATTAAGTGAATACCTGCCGCCCAAACGCGGTCTGTAAAAATCCACATACCATGGTTCAAGATTATCAATATACCCCGCTACTGCCGGTTTGGCTGTTGATACATTAATTAAAACGTTTTTCCAGTCTTCGCCTGAAGACTGGATTATTGAAGCATGCATGGTAGTTTCCATCAGGCCGCTGTTGTAAATTTTAACATCATAGACCGGTTCCCAGGATACGCCTTTTATCAGATAAGATAAAATACCGGTACAGGCGCCGTTGAATCTGGCTTCAACCCTGATGTCTTTATGCATTAAAGGTTTTTCAAATTCCAGATTTTTAATTTTTTGTTCCAGACCGGCAA
Source organism: Spirochaetia bacterium (assembly GCA_003497555.1). Taxonomy (GTDB): domain Bacteria; phylum Spirochaetota; class UBA12135; order UBA12135; family UBA12135; genus UBA12135. Next base: position 654 of record DNNS01000456.1, on the reverse strand, counting down.
TACGGACCTGCAGAAGATCCGATTCGTTTTGAGCAGTCAGCAGCGCATCATAAGTTCCGCGGTATTCTGTTTTCAGAAGTTTTATCAGATATTCTGCAGCTTTGACGCTCTGCTCACTGATCAGCAGTTCATGGGAAATTTTTTCTCCGGCTGCGGATCTGAGGGAATTTAAAAAGTTTTCAAGATGCTTTGCTTCCTGCATCCGCATCTGCAGGGAGTTTTTTTTCCCTTTAAGGATTTTTAATTCTTCTTTAAGGGCCGCAAGGCCGCTGCTGCGAGCGGCTTCGGACATTTCTTCCCGGACAGTAACTGCCAGCAGTTCCGCTCCTGCGAGTATAATGCATGCCGAATCGCTAAGGGCGGAAAATGGCAGATTGGTGATGATAAACGAGTGCTTTCCTTCCTGAGCCGGGATGCTGAAAAAGCGTTTTACCATAGCCCGATCCGGAAACACGGTTACTTCTTTTATGGGCGCTTCTGTGAATATATTTTCTGTACAATATAAAATTTGTGCTAATAAAAGGCTTTGCCAGATAATCTTTTTCATATTGTAATTATATACCTATATGTATTCAAATTCAAGTTTTAATTTGGGTGCAAATTTATTTCTTGGGTAAATAAAACAACAAAACCCGTCCCTGTGTACTAAATTTT
>DNNS01000008.1 GCA_003497555.1 Spirochaetia bacterium | reverse complement strand
AATAAATTTTCCAGGGAGTCATTATTAAAATGAAAAAACGTTATCTGGGAATTGACTGCGGCGGTACAAAATGCGCTGTGTGTCTGGGCGATGGAGAGGGAAATATCATTGATAAAATTATTTTTCCTACCCATGAGCCCCTGGGCCCGCAGCAGACCATAGATAATTTTATAAAATACTCCGATGAGCTTTTATTAAAACATGCGTGCGAATTAACCGGGATTGGAATAGCATGCGGATCCCCTCTGGATCCCGGCCTGGGAATAATTCAGGCGCCCGCACAACTTTCGTCCTGGAAAGATGTGCCGATTGTAAAAATTTTTCAGGATAGATATAGGGTTCCGGCGTTTTTGGATAATGACGCGAATGCCGGCGCTTCAGCGGAATATTGTTTTGGAGCCGGGCGCGGTTGTAAACACATGCTATTTCTTACTTTCGGTACCGGCCTGGGGGCAGGGCTTATCCTGGATGGACGTGTGTACCGTGGTGCAAATTGTTATGCCGGGGAAATAGGGCATTTTAGGCTTGCGCCGAACGGTCCCGTCGGTTGCCGTAAAACCGGAAGCTTTGAAGGCTTCTGCTCGGGAGCGGGAATTAAGCAACTCATCGAAATAGAATTAAAAAGCTTCAAAGGCCAAACCTGCTTAAAAACCGGAGATTCGGCAGCTGACTGCGCTAAAGCCGCAGAACAGGGCGATGCTTTTGCCCTGCGCATTTTTGAAATATCCGGTCACTACCTGGGTATGGGGTTATCAATTGTTTTAGATATCATTAATCCCGAGCGCGTAATTATCGGATCAATCTTTACACGCTGCGAGAAATTTTTAAGACCGGCTATGGAGAAAACACTGTGTGAAGAAGCTTTGAGTCAGACACTGAAAACCTGCCAAATTCTGCCGTCTGCCCTGGGCGATAGTATCGGTGACCTGGCAGCATTATCTGTAGCTTATAATGAAATGAAAGCGGCGATTTATGCGGTATAATTTATGCAAAAAAAAATCCTGTTTTTAGTTTAATATGCTTACCCGAACGTACCGGCTGCTGCTTCTTAATCCGAAAGTCAGATATCCTCACTATGTCAACCAGACCGAACTGGCGAATTTACTTGGTAAAAAAAGTATAAGTTACCCGCTTTCACTTCCGCTGATAGCTGCGCTTACTCCTGCGCATTATCTTATAACTATAAAAAATGAGGAAATTGAACAGGTTCCGTTTAAACAGCAATTTGATCTGGTAGGAATTACCACCACCGCTACATCAATGAAACGCGCCTGCGAAATCGCCGATTATTTTCATAGCCGCGGCTCAATAATAATCATGGGAGGTACCGGCGCATCCTATATGCAGGAACAAGCCCTGGCGCATGCCGATAGTATCATTACCGGTGAAGCCGAAGGCGCCTGGAAAGATTTCATTACTGACTTTGAACGCGGAAAGCCAAAAAAAATCTACCGAAGCAGCCAGGTTGAATACCGAACCAGTCCGCTGCCGCGCTGGGATCTGGTATCGACCGATCTGATAAATTCCTTACCGGTTCAAATCAGCAGGGGGTGTCCCTTTCGCTGCGAGTTCTGTGTAGTATCTGAGCTTTTCGGCAATAAAATGCGCATGAGAGATATTGATGATGTTATCAGCGAGATCAAATCCCTCCCGGTTGACCGGATCTTTTTTGTTGATGATAATCTGACGGTAAACCGGGCCTATGCCGGGCGGCTGATGGCAGAGCTGAAGAAGTTATCAATTAACTGGACCTGCCAGTGCGATGTTCGCGTTGCAAGCGACAAGGAATTGCTTGCAGCCATGGCTGATGCAGGGTGTTTTTCAATTTTGGTCGGCATGGAATCCCTTAACCCGCAGAGTCTGAAGGACGCAGGCAAATACCATAATACGGTTGAGCGGTACCGGAATGCGGTTGAAAATATACATAATCACGGCATGCATCTTTTCGCTTCTTTTATTGTCGGTTTTGATTCCGATACCGAATCGGAATTCGAACGGATCCGCTTGTTCGCGCTTGATGCCGGAATAGCCTATCTGTCGCTTAATATTCTCACTGTGGTACCCGGCACTATTTTGTACGAACGCATGAAAAAACATGACCGCCTGCAGAACAATATCCCGGATTTCATTAACGGAATCTTCCCTTCCATGCGCTATAAACTGGTTTCACAGACCGGTATGCTGGATGCCTTTTTTTCTGCCTTAAGAAGGATGTATCATATCGATTCTTTCGCACAAATAGCGGAAAAACTTTTCAGTTGCGGCAGTTTTACCCGCATCCGCTCAGGCAGGGTTGGTTTTTTTATAAAACTAAAAATTTCACTTCTGCTGGTATATAGGTATATATTTAAAAGCGCAAAACACCGGATGTTGATGATACGGCTGTTTTCCATGGCCGGCAGAGGCATTCTTTCCTATGATGAGGCTGTGATTTTCCTGCTTTCCATGGCCGGGTTTGAGGATTATCTGCAGAAAGCCGGGAAATTTATTCCGGAAGCAAGGAAAGTGATTGCTGCGGCTGATCCCGGCCCTCTTGATTTACGGAAAAATCCGTATTGACTCGGATTTTAAGATTAATTAACCAATACAACACTTCCATCTGCTGATATTCTTTTTTTTACCGGATTTTTTTCACCGTTAAGATTTATAATTGAAGAAGCATTCCAGGAGGCAGGAACATTAAATTCTTTTTCTCCGTCAATACTCCAGACCAGATGCGCCGGTTTCCCCCCGGGTCTGAGTATTTCGCAAATCCAGAAACTGCCTTCTTTTACAAGACTGATCATTTCACTGTCTGTCAGCCATTCATAAACACGCATATAGGCATAGGCATTTTTTTTAAGCTCATTATTTCTGTATAACCCGAAATTTCCGTTATCATAGGCATAAAAGCAGTAGCGTTCTATACCGCAGGCCCGGTTTATTATAAAAGCCCTTGCTGTATACTGCGCCGCTTCGTCTTCTGAAATTCCTGAAGGAGCTTCCCCGATTTTCCAGCCGGCCTCGGTATTCCAGAGCGGCTTGTCAACTCCGCATTCCGTTAATACATCGCGCACGGCCGCTATACTGCGGATCATATCTTCAGGCGGGCCAGGCTGTACATAAAAATGATAACCCACTGCATCGCAGTATTTACCGCCTCCGGCTGTCAGATACTGCCAGAGAAACAGAGTACTCCCGACAACCGAAGGAGACACAACAACCGCGGAAGGATCAATGCTTTTTATAATTTTATAGGCGCGCCCGGAAAGCTCAACCAGCTCTTCGACCGTACCGGAAAAAAATTTTACCATGCTCGGCTCATTCCATAATTCGTAGTGAGTAATTTTCCCCTTATACCTCAGGGTAACAGTGCGCACATAATTATCCCAGTCGGAAAAATTCCGCGGAGGAGATGCCCAGCCTGTATCATTGCCCGAATTGGGATTTTTATTATAGGCGGAAGGTTCATCCGGACGCTGTGCTGCCCATCCGGGAGTAAAACAAAGTACATAAAGCAGTTCGATTTTATTTTCAAGAGCTTTGCTTACGCATTCATCAAGTACCGAAAAATCTCATTCGCCCCGGCTTTTTTCAAGCCATGGCCATGAGGTATGGGAATCATGCAGACGCCAGGTCCCTACCGGAACCTTAAACCACTGATGATCCATAAACAGGCGATGCATGTGATTGCCGAAATAGGACGCAGGAATTTTGCCTGCCTGTGGTTTGAAAACCGCCGGCAAAGATGCTTTTCCGGCCGGAGCA
>DNNS01000628.1 GCA_003497555.1 Spirochaetia bacterium | reverse complement strand
GGCGGTGGGTTATTAGTCCTGCCGCAACATGTCCTTGCGGACCAACGTGAAACATTTTCATCGTTCTGGGTGTTCAAGCTGAACATTATGACTCCCTGGTAAATATAAATTTAACCACCCGNNCATGACGACTCCCTGGAAAATTTGTTTATTAAGAGACAATACCAATTTTCATAAAATACCCTAACCGGATAGCAAAGGTAAACTCTAAGCAAATTTTGACTTATAATATATACATAATAAATAAAAATTATTTTTGGGCGAATGAATTTTAATGCTGAAATTTACGAAATAAAAAAATTATAAAGATTTTTTCAATGAATTGTCTGCACAAACTGTTAATTAGTGTATTAAAAATGGTACCATCACATAGTTTAGTATTTTATATCCGAAGGCAGTGAAGAAAAAACCGGAGTAAAAGGCGTTAGCTTTTGCCAGTCTGCCGGAGCTGCTGCTGTTCCGGTTTCTCTGTATTCGTCTGCTCCGATGTCCGGTTTTTCAAAACGAGGCTGATTTTTAAAATCGGATAAAATCTGCCTGTCTGCCGAAACAGCCCGGTCAACAGCCGGGCTGTTTTTTGACAGGTAATAAATTCCGCTGCGCAGGATCATTTCAGGATCGGCAATAATCATGCCTTTTATACCGGAACCTGTTATTCCGTCATCTGAAAATCCCAGGTTATTATTTATCTGCAGGCCGGAGGCGCCAGGCGGTATTACAGGCGCAGGGGCGCTCCGGCTCCAAATCAGGTTATTGATAATAATAATTTTTTCAAAAGGAATATTGTATTTGCCGGTCTGTACATCAGAAATTACCATGGTCGGGCAGTTTATTATTGTATTGTGCGCAATCAGAATATTTCTGGGAACATGATGCAGTTTTCGATCGGAAACCGGCACGTCTTCCGGTTTTCCGGCTGGAAGATAATCGCCGTTTTCAACTGTAATCGATGATTTGGTAAGATTAAAAAAATAGTTGTTGACAATAATATGATCATCACCGTAAAAGCGCATCCCTTCCAGGCCTTCTTTCCTGCCGTTTCCCCAAAATAAATTGGCCTCTGCCCGGTTCATATTGCCGTGCCTTAATACCAGACCGCCCCGGCAATTTCTCAGGGTATTAAAACGCAGAATATTGCCGCAGGACTTGACAGATATAACCTCGGGATCTCCGTCGCAATTCTCGAAATAATTATTTTCAAGAATTGTAAAAGCAAAAGACATGCTGGTTTTACTGTCGCCGATTCTGACTGCTTCCTTCCCGTTTTCAATTCTGGGGCCGATATTGATAAAGGCATTGCTGACTATAACTGTATACTGCGCCATGGCCAGGGGTTCGGTTGTGCCTCCGAGGGCAATAAAATTTCCTTCATTATGCTTTTCTTCAAACAGGCAATGAGCAATACGGTTTGAAGAGGAAGCCCCGCTGATATAAAGCCAGTGCTGGCGCCTTGGTTCCGGTTCGGCCAGGCGGAAGCGGCAGCGCAGGATCTGCAGATTACGGATGTTTTTCAGACTTAAAGCGGGGGTTTTATCTTCATGCTCAAAAAAAAAACCGTCAAAAATTAAAAAGGATGCATCCGCTATAACAATCCCGCTGCTGCCCCTGATTACGGCCTTGCCCGGATTTTGGGTTTTGATAATAATCGGTTTATCCGCAGTTCCTGACGCAGTAATTTTTACGCTGTTTTCAGCCGTATAGACTCCGTCTGGAATAATAATTATATTACCCGCGGGGGAAGAGTTAATTTTTTCGATAAAAGGCAGAAAGGAAGTTTGCGGAAAAACCGCAGCCCGGGCGATCAGCAGTATTAAGCAGATAGACTTTTTCATTTTCCGGATTACTCTTTTTCCGATTCTTTAATTATTTTTTCCAGACCCAGGTGAATATTTTTCTGCGCTTCTTCGGGAGTAATATCCAGAATCGAAAGTTTTTCCATTTCTTCGGCAATTAATTCCCGGTATTCAATCAGACCGGCGCTGTAACACCATTGCCTGCCTGCTTCCATGCTCCAGGTAAAAACTTTGGTATTGGCCGGGGGTTTTCTGTCCAGAAAAAAGGATGAACCAGCCAAAGTTTTTATAGCTGGTACGGTACGCCCCCCGGCTACTGACATTTTTACAGCCTTTTCACCGGTATAATATTTTAGAAAATCCCAGGCGGCTTGAAAATTTTTACTGTGCGCTGCAATACTGAAACAGGTACCGGCGTGTTTAGAAAACCTGCCTTTGGGCCCCTGCGGCATAATGGCCGCATCCCACTCAAATTCCTTTATTTTACGCAGATTAGGTCCATACCAGTACCCGCTTATAAAAAAACCGATGCGGCCTGTGGAAAACAAATCCTGTCTCCCGCTTTCATTTATTACCGAACGCGAAGCGGAAAATTTATTTTTATAAAAAGAGTGATAGTAGATCAGCGCCTGAAGCGCCTCTTTTGACAGCATGCGCGACGATGCAGGTTTGACCGGATTATCAAAAATATCGCCTCCCAGTCCCCAGAGATAATTCACCCATGACCATTCAAAAATAGTCCCGTATTGATCAAATATCCCGTCATTATTAATATCCCGGGATATTTTTGCGCAGGCCCGGTAAAATTCCTCCCAGTTATCCGGAATGGCAACTCCTTCTTTTTCCAGCAGGTCTTTATTGTAATACATAACATAACCGCTTACGTCGCGCGGCAGTCCGTATAATTTTCCCTGCCATGAATAACTTTTAAGAGCCAGAGGATAAAACTGCTGCAGGTCATAATTTTCATTTTTTACCGTTTCATCCAAAGCAAGAAAAACCCCTTTCTGTGCGTATTTATAAAAAAAGTTCCTGTTTACCATTATAATATCGGGGGTTATACCGGAAACGGCAAGATTAAGCAGTTTGCGGTCATAATCCCTGAATGGTACGCTGATTATTTCAATTTTAATATCCGGATGCTGTTTTTCATAAACGCCTGCCATGCGTTTTTCAAGCTGCAGTTGTTCCGGAGTGCCCCAGACCATAAGAGAGAGCGTATTTTTTTTTATGGTTTTTTTAACCGCACAGGATGCTGCCAGAATACCGGCAGAAAAAATCAGCAGTTTTATTTTTTTATTCATAACGACTCCCTGGAAAATTTATTTGTAAGAGACAACATGTCCTTGTGGACCAACGTGAAACATTTTCAT
>DNNS01000428.1 GCA_003497555.1 Spirochaetia bacterium | reverse complement strand
CCCTCTAAGAGGGCGGTGGGGTATTGTTTTACTGCAGTGTGCGTCATTTTCATTACTTCGACTACGCTCAGCACAGGTGTTTCGGGTGTCCTCCGGAAATGAAAATTCCCTGGTAAATAGCCTTTCGGACACAGGCCATCTGATTTACTAAACAATTACAGGCCTGTATTCACCGCGGTTTAAATACGGCTGTGCCCGGGTGTTTTCACTGATGCGCTGCAGCATTAACTCATTCATTTCGGCAAGCGTATTTTTATACCCGTAATTACCGGCCAAATCACAGGTTTCATAAGGATCATTTTTCAGATCAAAGAGTCTGATTACCGAAGGCGTAATATTTACCGGACGGTCCAGATGGGCGGCTTTCCATAAAAGGCGTTTGTCCGACAAGGGATCTCCGCGCATAAGCTTATATTTACCGTTAAAAAGCATACGGTCACAGGCCATTTCCGAGTAAATGGAATTTCGGTGTTGATCAATTTTTCCTGATAACAGCGGAATAAGGCTTTTACCCTGATCAAACCGGTGAGATTCTATTCCTGCCAATTCGCAGATCGTTTTACCCAGATCAATGGTTTCGGTCAGTGCGGTAATTTTACGTTTTTCATTAAACCCTCCGCCTGCAGCCAGCAGAGGAACATGTACAGCAGCCTGGAAAAAATTGGCATATGCCTCTCCGCCGAAAAGCTCCGGATGGCCATACCTTTCGTACAAAGAGCAGCCGTGATCGGAGGTATAAATAAAAAAGGTGTTATCCAGCATATTTTTCTTTTCCAGTAATCCGAAAATCTCTCCGGCATACTCATCAATCTGGGAAATTTCGGCCCGGTAAGAAGTACGCGAGGCAAGATATTTTTCAGGAACTGAAATTTGCGCCCCCCCGGGAAAAGGCGCTTTTTGATTTTGATATTTTTCCAGAAAACGAGGTAATGGATCGCGCGGATGGTTGGGCTGATAATAGCCTACCTGCATAAAAAACGGCTTGCTTCCCGAGTATTGTTTAAGCCAGTTTACAGCCTGATCAGTAACAAATCTGCTTTCGTCAAAATGTTCATCAAACGGCCAGGGATGAACAATATATGCCGGATCTCCGCTTGAGGGTGAATCCATAAAATAATGCCATTTGCGGTGATAAGTTAAAACTTCTGATAACATGCCTGAATCCCGTAAAAATTCCGAATAAGCGCAGCGTATACCGGTACGCAGCATGGATCCGGATATTTCGTATAATTCATTCCAGCCAAGTGTTTTCATATATTCAGCATGGCTTCGGGATGTAAGATCGGAATTAAAGGCATGAATTTCCATATGGGATTTTCCGGCTAAAACCGTATGATAGCCTGCACGGACGAGTTCGGAAAGAAAAGTAGGCGTATGCGCGGGAAGCTGATGCAGATTGGTAAAACATCCAGTGTTTGACGGATACCCGCCCGAAACTATTGCCTGACGGGACGGGCAGCAAAGCGGGGCTGTGCAGAAAGCGTTTGTGAACAATGCGCCCTTTTCTGCAATGCGGTCAAGATGTGGCGTGCTGGTAACATTGTTGTCAAGGCAGCCTAAAAAATCTCCCCGGTGAGCATCTGCCATAATTAATACTATATTTTTCAATTTTTCGCCTTTAACAAATGTGCAGCACTGCGGTTATAAAAAAATGTAAGACAACCGGATTTAAGCATCAGATTAAAACACAAATCGGATAATACTGATTATAAAATTTTTTTCTGTAATTTACCATGCACAGATTTGATTTTTAATTGCACAAAATTGTCCCAAGCAGTCGGGTGCAAATTTATTTCTTGNNAAGAAAAAAAATCATACCCCAAGCAGTTTTTCCATTTTTTCCAGAACAGTCTGTGCAGGCAAAAAAGCCGGATTGGCGTTAATTACGCATAAATTTTTATCCGCCGGAGCCCATTCTTTTGGACTGGTAGGACCGAAGACGGCTAAAGTGTTTTTATGCATCCAGAGCGCAAGATGCATAATTCCGGTATCGGCGCATACAACCAGCCGCGCGCTTCTGATGCATTCATAGAGCTGAACCAGAGTTTCTGATTCCACTATTGCCGTTTTCGGGAATAGATCCGGAAATCGGCAGTTCATAAAACCGATTATTTTTTCCCGATAGCTGTTTTTCATTTCCATTTCACGGCAGCCGCATAAAAACACCGGGTATTTGTTTTTTTTTATAAGCCCGGCTGCAAGTTCCAGATAATTTTCAAGGGGCCAGTTTTTTTTTTCGGAGCCGCTGCCCGGGTAAAGAATAATGTTTTCCCCCGGTTCTTCCGGCAGAGTGTGCCAGGTACCTGAGGCGTAATGATTCCGGAGTAATGCCCCGGAATATTCCAGGTAAATATTTTTTCCCGGCTGATGTTTAATATGAAGAATTCTTTCAGCAGAAACTATATTCCAAAGTACTGCAGGACATACCGACGGATCTGTAAAACAAATTACTGTATCAAAAGAATTAATGCAGGAAGTCCCATGCTTTGCAGTCTGCAGAAAAGAAAATTTTTTAAAAAAACCGGCATGCACTGCCTG
>DNNS01000704.1 GCA_003497555.1 Spirochaetia bacterium | reverse complement strand
TTTCATTAATTACTCCTTTTCTTTTTATATTTTTTGCTTTTCTTTTTTTTTTAATCTATTCATTTATTAATATTGTTAAAAGTAAAAAAAATCCCCGTCTTTTTTCTTGCCTACAGTTTAATACAATCTGGTAAAAAAAGCAACAATTTTCAAATTTCAAAACAGAGCATATAAAAAACACTAAAATCGTTATGCTTTAATAACTCTTTACCTCTTCTGATAAATGTCCCATCGCAAATTTGCATTTATTCAGTCGCCTGTTTAAAGTAATTCTTCCGCGATCCGTTTTTTCCNNCTCATGGCCTATTGCTTGAGCAAAATGCGTTTGACCTGCGCCTGATGCGCCGAGAAAAAAAAGATTTCTACACCCTAACGCCATTTATTGAGATCGCAGACACTATTTGCTGACCACTCCAAATTATTGGTTATAAATATCATGATTTTTTCTTTACCATTGACTTTTACGACTGCTTTCACAAAACGAAAAATCTCAGGATATACTTCTCGCGATCCGGCATTTTGCAGCTTTTCTTCTGCGGTGTTTCGCCCAGTCCATACAATTGGCAACAAACTTTTGAGTGGAAGAGTCAGCGGAATATATGGATCGTTGGAAATGCCTTGGAACTCCGGAATAGTTTTTGATTTTAAAAGAAAATAATGATAATCTGTCTGCTAATTAAAAAACCTGACCTGAATTATTTTTCGGTATTTTTCATTCAGCTCATGTAAACGAGGTTTTGAATTAATCATGAAAATAATCCCCTTGCTTCAGCAAGTAAACAGCATAAATCTTGAAAATATAATCCCCAAAAAATCAGCCTTATATCTGCTTGCGGCTTTTTGCATATTGTTTGCCGCTGTCTTTATTCTCATTTCGCCCGGCATGTATATCAGCGTTTTTCCTAATGATATCAACAGTAATTATTACGCTTTTTACGGGCGTAATCTGCTTCGCTTAAGCCCAGGAGAGCATCGGCTGCGTAATATTGATGCGGTTGTCCAGACAAAGCCGCAGCCCATGTATATAGGCCAGCCAATGACGTATTATCATGATCATCCGTTTTTATTGTCATTTTTAACCGGAGTTTTTGAACTTGTTCCCGAAAATATCTTTCCCGGCGGCAGGCTGGTTTCTATTTTATCTTCGCTTGGTATTATTATTCTCTGTTTTTTTATCGCTCATAAACTGAACGGCAATTATTTATCGGCGCTGTTTTCATCTTTTACTGTCTCAATAATTTATATTTTCATGGCGCATGGCGTTATTGTCAATTTTGAGCCGCTTACTCTGTTTTTTATGCTTTTGTCATATTATTTTTTTATAAAAGGCTTAAATAAAGCATTAATCGCTGCCGTTTTTATCGGCTGTTTTACCGATTGGCCATTTTATTTTTTTTCCTTTTTTCTTTTTCTGCAGATTATTTTTACATGCAAGAAAAATTATAAAATTATCCTCGTCATGGCGGCTGCTCCGCTTCTTGCCATTACTGTTACTGACTGCTGCACCGGCGGATTTGTCTGGCAAATGTTTCATGGCCTCTTTTTGTCTTCCAAATCTAGTTCAGTCAAATTTGATTATCGTTTTTTTTGCGGTCAGAAAAATTTTATGATTGTCAATTACGGAAGATATCTCTTGATAGCCGCAGCACTATCAAGCCTGCTGCTATTTTGTAATCTGCGTAAATTCAAAGATATTATTGCGGCCGGCGGTGTTTTCCTTTTTACTGCCCTAGGTAATATATTATTTTTTCGTGAATGGGCGCATTCTCATCCTTTCTGGAATTATTACTTTACCGGATTTTTCTCCATTGTGCTTTCATTTATACCGGTATTAAAAAACAAGATTATGGTGTATATCATACTGATACTGATTGGCGGTCAAGCATATATTCAGATAAAGCTTTTTCGGGATCTGCGTTATTACCGCAGCCTTTCTGAAGCCGAAGCTTTTCGTATTCGGCCGATTCTGAAAGAAATAAAAAGCATGGCGCAAAAAAACGACGGCTGCATTTATACCGATCATTATATATATGACAGCAACAGATTTATAAAAAATTATCTTGATTTACCCGCCAGGATTACCGATAAAAAAAATGAACAAAGTCCGTATATTATCTACCAGCTATCCCGGCCGGACGGCTCATTTGTACCGTTGGGAGATAATTTATGGTACAGAAAATGAATAGGGCTTTCCTTTTTTAACTGTAGTTTTAAAACAAGGCGGTTCGGTTTTTTAATATTAATATAACCTCCAAGCTGTTAAACATGTAGAAATATTTTAATATTATTTTCAGCTTGCAAAAACATAAATGGAGGCGGTGATAAATCGTGGCTGGCTGAAAATGCTTTTTTTAAAATTATTGCAAAAAACTAAAATTTTTAATCTATCTAATTGCGTAAATATTTATATTATTGCATAATAGAAGCCGGTAAAAAAAGGACAATTTATGCAGATAGAAATATGCGATACCACACTGCGTGACGGCGAACAAACTTCCGGAGTTGCTTTTACAGCCCCTGAAAAACTGAATATTGCCAAAATGCTGCTTTCTGAAATAAAAATTGATCGTATCGAAGTTGCATCTGCCCGGGTATCAAGCGGAGAATTTGAAGCAGCCAAAATGATCAGCAGCTGGGCTAAAGAAGCCGATTTTCTTGAGCGCGTGGAAATTTTGGGATTTGTTGACGGGATAAAATCGATCGAGTGGATAAAACAGGCCGGCGGAAGATATCTTAACCTGTTATGTAAAGGCTCTCTGCTGCATGTGGAAGCGCAGCTTAAAAAAACACCCAAGCAGCATGTTGACGATATTAAGGCGGTAATAGCTGCTGCGAAAAAAGAAAAATTGCTGTGCAATATTTATCTGGAAGACTGGTCTAACGGAATGAAAAGCTCCCCGGATTATGTTTTTTTTCTGCTTGACAGCCTGCAGGCAGAGCCGATTGAACGTTTTATGCTGCCCGATACACTGGGAATATTAAATCCGGATCAAACATACGATTTTATAAAAAAAACTATAGATAAATTACCTGAAAAGAGATTTGATTTTCATGCGCATAATGACTATGATTTGGCTGTAGCCAACACACTGGCGGCAGTACGGGCCGGAGTCAGGGGAGTACATACTACTGTTAACGGCCTGGGTGAACGCACCGGCAATGCGCCGCTTGCCAGTGTGGCGGCAGCGCTTAAAGATCATTTAAACGTTAAACCTTCAATAGATGAACAAAAACTGATGCGGGTGTGCAGTCTGGTGGAAGTGTTCAGCGGGATANNGAAGCCGGTAACCGGGGAGCATGTTTTTACCCAGACCTGCGGAGTACATGCGGACGGAGACAGCAAGGGTAATCTTTATTATAATGATCTGCTGCCGGAACGCTTCGGCAGAAAAAGAAAATATGCCCTGGGTAAAACTTCAGGCAAGGCCAGTATCAGGAAAAATCTTGAAGAACTGGGAATTGAACTCGATAATGAAGCCATGAAAAAAATAACCGAAAGAGTAATAGAACTAGGCGATAAAAAAGAAAATATTACAACTGAAGATTTGCCTTTTATAATTGCCGATGTACTCGGCACTGAAACAACCATGGAAAATGTAAAAATAATCAATTATCAGCTCTGTCAGACGCACGGTCTTAAACCGGTTGCTTCGCTTTCTATAGAAATAAACGGTAAGGTTTATGAGCAGACATCCAGCGGCGACGGTCAATATGACGCTTTTATGAAAGCGCTGACTTTAATTGCCGGAAGTCTTGATAAAACCCTGCCCGAGCTGATTGATTATGAAGTAACTATACCCCCGGGCGGTAAAACCGATGCCCTGGTGGAAACAGTTATTACCTGGAAACTTGACCGTAATTTTAAAACGCGCGGTCTTGATTCTGATCAGAGTGCAGCTGCTATTAAAGCTACCCTGAAAATGCTGAATCTGGTGTTCAGGGAATAAATAAAACTGTTTTTTCAGGCAGCAATAGATACGACTTTTTTTGCCTGTACCCGGGCAGATGCCTCAAGGTTATTTTTAATTTCACGTGAGCAGGCAGGACAGCCGAATAATGCAGCAGTAATGGAATGTTCGTGCAACAATTTGTTCAAATAGCGCCTGGACATAAGATTATTGCTGTTAACCTCAATGGTATAACCGCATTCGCGGCAGATAAAAACTGTAAAAATCATAGCACCCTCCGGTTATTATCTGTAATACTATACAGAGCAGTATGGAAAAAAGTTATAAATGAATTTTTTTCTTGGGTACGCTCTATATTTAGTCTGCAGAAAATGCCTGACAACATGGGGCATACTCTTT
>DNNS01000374.1 GCA_003497555.1 Spirochaetia bacterium | reverse complement strand
CCCAAGAAATAAATTTGCACCCCAAGATTTGCTTTTTATTCAAACCGGCTTTATAATATCTTCAGCCGGGCAGTAGCGCAGTTGGTAGCGTACCAGTATGGGGTGCTGGGGGTCAGGAGTTCAAGTCTCCTCTGCCCGAATCTTTTACTCCTTTAAAAAATTCTTTTAGTCTTTCTGCATCAGAAGAGCTGAAAAAAGGTAAACTGCGTATCTCTTCGCTCCGGGCATCTCTAATTCCATTCAATGATTTGAATTTTTTATAAAGCATGCGTACTTTTTGCTTTCCTATGCCGGGAATGGAATATAAAACTGAATGCACGGAAATCTGATCGCGTGCGCGTATATGACGGGAATTGGTAAAACGGTGCGTTTCATCGCGTATCTGCATAAGCATCTGCATTGCACTGTTTTCCAGAGGGAAACGCAGGGGTTCAGTAAGACGCGGTATAAAAATTTCTTCATTTTCCTTGGCTAGGGCAATGAGCGGCTGTTTATTAATGCCAAGTTCAGCCAGGCTTTTCATGGCGGAGTTAAGCTGGCCGCGTCCGCCGTCAATAATAATCAGATCAGGCATTTTCCCTTCAGCTAATTTACGCCGGTAGCGGCGCAGTACCGCTTCCTCTACTGCGGCAAAATCATTTTGTCCTGAAGCATTTTTAATATTAAAAATACGGTATTCGGCCGGATTTTTTTTCCCGTCTTTAAAACTGGTCATACCTGCTATTACCGCCTTGTCTGCGGTATTGGCTATATCAAAACACTCAATCACCGCCGGCAGAGACGGAAGTTTCAGAAGGTTTTTCATTTCTTTGAGTGCATTTTGTTTTTCCGCAGTATGACGGGCTTCATAAAAAGAAAGACGGGCGTTATGGTCAGCGAGTTCCAGTATATCCCGGCGTGCGCCTTTTGCAGGCCGGGATATAACCGGAACCTGAAAACCTCGCGCGGTAAATATATCAGACAGCATTTCATCAAGAATATTCCCGGCTGCAAAGGAGACAATTATTTCTTCCACCGGATAGACATGGGTATCGTAATAACGCAGCAGAATATCGGTTAAAAAATCCGGATCAGCGTTTTCCTCCGCTTCGGCCGCAGCCTGCGGACTTCCGGCGAATCGCGTTACCGGTATTTCAAAAGAGTTTTTTCCTGCCAAACGTCCGCTGCGAAAGAGCAGCACAGCCAGGATGACAGAAGATCCGTTATAGAAATATCCGGCGGCATCGAAGGATTTTTTATTAAAAATTTCAACCCGCTGATTTTCATCAAGTTTTTTTACAGCGGCAATTTGATCCCTCAGAACCATGGCGCTTTCATAATCACGGGCTTTTTTTTTTTCCTGCAGACGCTCTTCAAGCTGCGGAATAAGTTTTTGATGTTCTCCCTTTAAAAACAATACCGCGTCGTCAACATATCTGCGGTATTCCCGGGGAGAAATTCCCTGGCAGGGCCCCAGGCATTTTTTTAAATGGAAATTAAGGCATCTTTTACCGCTGCCAAATCTTCTGCCCTGGCACTTTTTAAGGGGAAAATACCAGTCGATAATTTCCAGGCATAGAGCGGCTGCTCCGGCGTCAGGGTATGGACCGAAATACAGGCCGTCTTTTTTATATTCCCTGGTTTTGATGATACGCGGATATTCTTCTTCCAGCGTAACTTTAATATAAGGATAGGTTTTATTGTCTTTAAGATTAATATTATAAAAAGGCTGGTGCTGTTTAATAAGATTGTTTTCCAGTATAAAAGCCTCTTTTTCATTATTGGTCACAATAATATCAAGGTCTTCTATGCGCGAGACCAGAGCTTCGGTCTTTAAGTAAAGATCCTTGCCGGTAAAATATGAGCGAACGCGGTTTTTGAGGTTTTTTGCCTTGCCGATATAAATAATTTTTCCGGCACTGTCTTTCATGAGATACACGCCGGCAGAATCCGGGAGCAGGGAGAGTTTGCTTTTATCCTTCATGAACCATACTGTCCTGCAGCAGAGAAACACGCTCCAGCCTGGTAAAATTTTGACGTGAAATATAAAAGCTCGTCAAGGGTACTAACAGCATAACGAAAAAAAGCGAAAAAAACATCCCGGCTGCTGCTATTAAAAATACCGGCCGGAAAAGACTGCCTCCCTGGGCCGGAAGCAGGGCGGCCAGGGAAGATGCAATGGTAGTAAGCGCTGTAATCATGGCCGGTTTTAAACGCTTCCGGCAGGCTGATACAATTTTATAAAAATCTGATTTGTTTTTACCGGCTGCACCGCTATCCAAAATAGCATCGCCAAGCAGAATGGAATTATTAACAGCAATTCCGAAAAGCAGCATAAAACCCAGATAAGCAGGAAGGGAAAATGGTATTCCGGCTATCAGCATAAATATTACTGCGCCGGCTGCGGAAAACGGCAGAGGAATAAGCACCAGCAGGGGCATAATAGTATTTTTATAAACCGAAGCCAGCAAAAAATAAATAAGCAGAAAAGACAGCAGCACAGATATGGAAGCAGTAAAATTACTTCTGGATTTTTCCCTGAAATTTCCGCCGATTTCAAAATTTTCATCAGTATTTCGGGGTAAATCCGCAAGCGCCTGATTAACGGCATTAACCGCATTATAAAAACCGGTACGCTTGCTTCGAATCAGGGAAATCTGCAGAAGATATTTGCGGTTTTTCCGGAAAATTTTCATATCTTCACTGACAGAAGTCTGTTTAAAAACATTTTCCAGGTTTACTGCCGCCTGGTTACTGGTTTTCAGAAAAATACGGCTTCCGTCATATCCGGATGCCAGTCTGATGCGAATATCGGTTTCAGAATTATTTTCCAGATATTTTTCCGCAACTGCACCGTAGAGAGAATTTCGCAGAGTATCGGCTGCCAGTGCGGCGGAAATATCGTGCCATTCATGATTTTTTGGAACCCAGGAGTAGCCCGGTCTTTTTTCCTTAAAACGGTAAATAACTTCTTCAGCGATGGAAAGACTTTGCAGTTTTTTACCTGCCCGTAAGGCCAAATCCGGTAAAGTTTCGCGGTTTGCACCCAGCAGTTCTATTTCTATTTCCCGATCGTTTTCCATGCCGGAGCGGCTGCTGAAAAACAGCGAACCTTCATACCAGGAAGGAAAGGTTTTTTTTAAAACTGAAAGCGTTTTATCCGGGACACTGCTTTTCAGCAGAAAAACCGCATGCCCCGGTTCTGCCTTCAGCTGTACTGAATAAATCTGCGGAATAAGGTTAGTCAGATTAATTCCAAGTTTTTCCGAAAGCATTACAGTGCGTTTCAGACTGGTACCGGAAGGCAGTTCCAGCTGGCAGCGCAGATATTCTGAAGGTGCAAGTTCAAAATGTTCCTGCCTGATTATCTGCATAAAAACGATGGAGAAAAAAAGCAGAAGAAAAGAGCCGGCAAAAAGCGGCAGAGGATTTTTTCTGCAGTACTCAAGGGTATACATATAAACAGCATCAATGCGCATAAATATTAAATCCGAAAGTTTTAAAAAAAATCCGCTTCCGGACGGCAGCTTTTTTTTTAAAAACAGATAACAGGAAGGCGTAATAAAAAGCGAAGCGGCAAGCGAGATCAGAAGACATACCGAAACACCGGCAGATAAATCGCGGAAAACAGCCGACAAGTCGTTTTTAAAAAACAATACAGGCAGAAAAACAATCAGGGTAGTAAAAATTCCGGCTGCCAGCGGTTTTAATATGCCGTACACTCTGAGGGTGGAGGCCCGTATCGATTCCTGCGGTTTTAAAACTTCACAAATTATAATAGAAGAGTCAAGTACCAGGCCGCAGGCCAAAGCCAGTCCGGATAGATGCATAATCGAAAGACTGCCTTTAACAGACATGAAAATAAAGGCCGGAAGCAGGGAAACCGGCAGAGATAAAAGAACTGCGGGGAAAATCCTAATATCTCCGGTAAGCAGCCCTAATACCAGCAGCGCGGATATCCCGGAAAAAATCAGGGCTGTAATAATGCTGTTCAGCGCCTGGGTTAAAGAATCCGCGGCATTATGAGTAATTTCAATTTCAGCATCCCGGCACCCGGCGATTTCTTTTTTAATTTTTACGGCGCATTCCAGCAAAGAAGCTTCGGAAGTTTTATACAGGTAAAGCAAAATTTTTTCACTGCCGTTCATGGAGGCATGATTCTCGGGCGTACGCGTATTGCGGTTAATTTCCGCAAGATCAGAAAGTTTTATGCGGCCTGAAACGCCGAGCCTGGTTTGGGTTATATCGTAAACGGAGTTAAATCTGCCGTTAAAAAAAACCGGAATTTCCATAGAAGCGTTTTTTATATTTCCGGCGGGAAGCGAAATATTATTTTTCTGCAGAGAGCTTATTATATCCGAAAGTCCGAGTCCTGAAGCTTTCAGACGATCCGGATCAATACTGACCAGAATTTCATCAATCAGGCCTCCGGCAATTTCAATCTCACCGATTCCCGGTATTCTGGCCAGCCGGGGTTTTAAGTTTTTTTCAGCGTATTCCCTGCTGCGTCCTGCTGTAAAGCCCGGCTGATGCAGACTGATGATCATAAACGGTTCAGCAAGAGGATTATAATACAACACTACAGGTTTTTCCGCTTCTCTTGGGAAGCGGGAAGAAAGTCCGTCCAGACGGCTTCTGATTTCGTTGACCGCCGGAGCGAGTTTTACCCGGCTGTGAAAATAAACAAATATTTTAGCGCTGCTGTCCTCGCTGACAGAATATATATCGGAAATTCCAGGCAAATCTGCAAGTTCGTTTTCGATGGGTCGGACAAGTATTTTTTCAATACGCGCCGCGTTCATACCCGGATAGCGGGCCAGTATGGTGATTTCCTTGTTTTCATTTTGTACTGCCGGCTGAAAAGAAAGTTTTGGTATGGAAATGATTCCGGCAATGATCAGAAAAAGCGCTGTCATAAAAGCCGCTGTCGGATTAAAAAGAAAATAAAGAATAATTTTTTTCATTTTTAAAAAAACCGCTGCCTGCACCGGAAGCCCTCGGCAGTAATCATGGGTAAACAGGTATGGTTGCCGCGGGTGTGGTATTAACTTTTATCCGGTAAATCAGGATGTCGAAATGAACCC
>DNNS01000334.1 GCA_003497555.1 Spirochaetia bacterium | reverse complement strand
ATTTTAAAATCTGAGTAAGTGCTTTTTTTGTTGATATCTCTTTATATCTTCTTTTCGGTATTATAATTACCGGAACCCTGAAATAAAGGCAGGGCAGCGCCGATGAGCGGACTGTGCGGATTCTGCTGCACGGTTATTTTTATACCAGGAGCAGGCTGCTTGATATTAAATAAGTCCAGTGATTTGGAAATCTGTCCGCCGAACACTATGCAGGAACATGAATATGCCGATACCAGTATGCGCAGATGCTCCGAAAGCACCTGGCCGGCTTGCTGAAAAGCCTGTTGGGCCGGTACGTTTCCAGCCCGGGCCAGATCAGCTATGGCCTTTACATCTATGGAATCAAGCCTGCCGGAAAAACGTTTATATGCCGAGATCAGACCGCGTCGGGAAATTATATCTTCAAGTATGCCATTTTCATGTTTCTGTCTGAACAGACAATAGCATGGGCCGCCTGTACTGTTATCAACAATACGCCCTTCTTTAAAATATCCAAAACCCAGGCCTGTACCAATGGTAATAGCCATGACTGAATCTTCTCCGCGCGCTGCACCGGCAAACAATTCTCCGCATAAAAAAGCATGTACATCGTGCATGAAATAAAAACGAAAATCACGGCCCGGAGAAAAATGTTCTTTGATTTTTTCAGGCAGGCTGGTTCCGAACAAGGAAGCAAATTTATGCTGCATGCGGTAAGTGCCGGATGAATAATCAAAGGGGCCGGGAGTGGATATGGCCATGCCGGATATTTCAAGATTCCGCAGTCCGGCTTCTATCTGATAATCTGAAAAAATCCGGTAATACACTGCAAGCAGAAATTCACGATCACTTGCAGAATTAATCGCGTACTCTTTTTCAGACAGTTCCGCTACAGCACAGTTGTTTTTAATCAGCGCGCTTTTAAAAAATGTTCCGCCGGCATCAATGGCTAAAACCGCTTGGTTTTTCATCCGCANNATACCGCAGCTTGTTCGCCGTCAACCAGGGCAAGTACGTGGAAACGCCCCCGGGTATGATCTTCGTACCGGGTGATCATCTCAATACGCTTGAGATGAAAATACAGCAGATCATGTTCCCCGATCAGGCTTTCGGACCAGTCATCGCCTGAACGTATAACCCGCGGATTCTGAATAATGTTTTGGCGTACCCAGGAGGAAGTGCGGCTGGTGTCAAGTACGTTTTTGCCGTGCCGGCTGTGAATGGGCCGGGGATTGCCGTCAAGATCTGCGCGCAGATAATCATACAGCTTGAATGTATATGACCCCACTGTCAGGCTGCCGATCTCAAGTACTACCTGGTTGCGGCCGGAGGCATGAATAGTGCCGGCCGGGATTAAAAATTGTCTGCCCGGAACGGATTGTTCACTATTAACGAATTCATCATAAGCTACGGGCTCATGTTTTTCTTCCGCCTGTGTGACGGCAGTGAAAAATTTTTCCGCATTGGTTTTGTCCTGCAGGCCCAGATAGGTTTTGGCTCCGTGCCCGGCTGCAACAATGTAATAGCTTTCATCCTGACGGCCGAGTTCTGCAAACATGGATTTACAGTACTGTTCTCCCGGGTGTACTTGAATGGACATATTGCCGGTGCTGTGAAAAGTATCATCATAATTAAAACGCACTGGAAAGTATCCGCCGAATTTACGCAGGCCCGCCTCGCCCATGAGCGAAAGCCCTTCTTTTTTGACAAAAGTGAAGTAAGGAATTTCAAAAAGAAAATCGCCGGCAGTGATCAGCAGGCTTACTTCCAGCGGAATTAAATCAAATACCCAGGCGCAGTTTTTCATGTTTTCAGGCAGGCGGCGCAGGTGCTTGAAATAATATCCGCCCCAAACACCTTCATTGTACACGGGTTTACAGCGAAAGGGTTTTTTCACCAGCTCCCGGCAGACTGCGTTAAATGCCGCCTGGTCAAACATTACCGGCTGCAGTTGATCATCACCGGCCAGATAAAAGGTGAATATATTTTCACATAGTATTTCTTCGCGGATACGGGCAGCTATTTCAAAATCAAAGTAATAATTGCGCCGCATCTGTGCCTTATAGGGACGCGGAGCAGCATCTCCGATATTTTTCACTGCGCCATTTTTTATCCTGAGTATGGATTCTTTCGGGGTAAGATCAATGTAAATGATCACATCTGCATTGGCATGCAGAAATTTACTGCCGGCGCCATATACAATAAATATTTCTTTTTCCGCTCCGCCCGATTCAAGATCACTTGTCAGCTGCTTCAGTTTTTCCTGATTGAAAATTTCATGAATGCTTTCATGATACAGTTTGCCGAATAACAGTACCGGATCAATATCCCTGTGTTGCGGCAGGTTTTCGCGCAGCAGGCTGTCAAGTTCTGCTGCTGATTTATAATAATCCGCAGCGGCAAATTCGCGGAGCCGGTAACCGGCAGCAGAAAGGATCCGGCCCGTAACATTAACAAGACTGATAAAATCAGCTCCGATATAACCTTCTATAAGCAATATCGGATTTCTCCGGTTAGTATTTTGCAGTGCGCAGGCAATACGCCGGGCTGCATTTTCCAGGCCTTTACTTATGCCCTTTTTTACGGCACTATCGAGAAAGACTGTATTCACCGCGCTTTGATCGTCATACGGAAAGGGATTAAACATAAAACTCATGATAGCTCCTGTTGGGTTTGTTTTTCCACGCCCGGAATGGCGGTAAAGGAAAATCCGCAGATGCGGGCGAAAAAAGACAAAGCAGCCAGCAGATTACCGTCAGAAATCATAAAATGCTGGGTTGCGCCGTTATCGAGAATGGTACGAAATGCCGAGGCTGCGTTCGGCAAGAAGAACGCGCCATGCGCATAGCCGGGAATCTCATGCGGGCCGGGCAGGCTTTCCGCACAAAAGGCAGTGATCCCAAATCCATCTGCATTCTGGGAAAAATGGGCGAAAGTCTTTATACCCGCTGAAAACCGGTACCAGGCGAATGGTGCGCCGGCAAATTTATATCCGGATTGGGCAAAGCGGGTATCTTCGGAAATCAGCACATTTTTTGCCCACTTTTCATCAGTATAATCGTTTATCCCGGCATGGCCGGCATAAAAGATATCTTCATCTTTCTTGATATAGA
>DNNS01000114.1 GCA_003497555.1 Spirochaetia bacterium | reverse complement strand
GTGTTCGTCAAACATAGCCCGTACTTTACCTGAATAAATGCCGCAGACAAAGGGATCGCCGATGTGCAGGGTTCCATTCTGAATAACAACCGTGACTACGGTTCCCTTGCCCTGTTCGATTTTAGATTCAATAACCGTGCCTTTAGCCCGTACTTTGGGATTGCCCTTGTATTCATGCATTTCAGCAACCAGAAGTATACTTTCGAGCAGTTTATCGATTCCCTGATGTTTTAAAGCCGATACCGGAGCTATGATGGTATCTCCGCCCCAGTCTTCAGCTAATAAATTGTGTTCAGCAAGCTGTTTTTTTACTCGTTCGATATTGGCTTCGGGTTTATCGATTTTATTGATAGCGACAATTACAGGAACCTTGGCTTCGCGCGCGTGATTTAAGGCTTCTATGGTCTGCGGCATGATGCCGTCATCAGCTGCAACAACCAGAATGACAATATCGGTTATTTTGGCACCGCGCGCCCGCATGGCGGTAAAAGCTTCATGTCCCGGAGTATCTATAAAAGTAATACCTCCCTGCGGAATGCTTACCTTGTAAGCGCCTATATGCTGGGTAATACCGCCTGATTCAGTGGCAATAACATTGGTTTTACGTATAGAATCAAGCAGCTGGGTTTTTCCGTGATCAACATGGCCCATCACCGTGACAATGGGATCGCGTTTGCCATAGTCGTTTTCGCTGCCTTTATCTTCGTCGACAATTGTCTGTTCGTAAAGCGAAGTAACTTTTACTTCGCATTTAAATTCCTGGGCTACGATTGATGCGGATTCAGCATCGATTGTATCGTTGATAGTGACCATAAGACCCATGGACATGAGTTTTTTAATAATTTCATTAGCTTTGACATTAAGTTTATGGGCAAAAACCTTTATAGGCACTTTTTCCATAATATTGATGCTGGTCGGTACGTTGGAAAAAATTTCTTTTTCGTCCCTGTCTTTTTTGTGATAATAAAGATGTTTTTCCAGGGAATCTTCGTGGGAAAATTTGTCTTTATCGCGATCTTTCAGTTTGTGTTTTCGTTTTTCAGCAATTTTTTGTTTGTCTTGTATGGGAGAAGCCGGAGCGGTTTGCCCCGGTCTGGCTGCCGGTCCGCGGGCTATGAATATTTTTTTCTTGCCGGCTGCATCCCGATCGTACGGCCGGTTTTGAGGATAACGCGTGTTATCGCCCGGGCGCTGCGGCCTGGCGCCTTGATTTCGATAATCAGGCCTGGGTGCAGGTCTGATTGGCGGTTTAACCGGAGTTTTGGGCGGCTGGACAGCAGCCGGAGGAACTGCCTTAACCGGCGGTTTTTCTTCTATTTTTTTCAGCCGTACTTTTTTAACGATTTTTTTTATAACCGTTTTGGTTATAGTGCCGTCGGCGGCTTTTTTCAGCTGTATTTTGGAGCGATCTTCAGGCATGTTGTTCCTTTTTGAAAATTTCCGCAGTATTATTCATGTACTGTTTCCTCGGCTTCTTCAAATTCAAATTCAACACCGCATTTCGGACAAGAAGTCTGGTTTTCATATTTGAATTCATAATTGCATGAAGGGCAGGTAAGATATTCGATTTCCTGGATTTCTTCTTCAATTGATTCTTTGGTTTCAACGCCCTTAAGTTCATCTTCAAATTCGCGGGCGTAGTCTTCTTTTACCTTTTCAAGCTCTGCTTCATCATCAACAACTTCAACCACTTCGGCAAGTATTTTTTTAATGGTTTTGGCATTGTCGGATCCGATGCCGTCTATTTTTGATATTTCTTTTTCGTTCATTTCATAAAGCTGATAGATATTGTAAATACCGGCATTCATGAGGCGAACCAGCAGTTCTTCGCTGATCTCGGAAAGCTGATACAGATCGGATTCAGGACGGGCTGAGAAAAGCTCTTCAGCCTTGCTGAAAATGGAAAGAAATTCAGGATGTTTTTCGATCTGTTTTTCTGTTTTAACGTCGATCTTGCATCCGGTCAGCCTGGATGCCAGGCGTACGTTCATTCCGCTGCGGCCGATAGCCAGAGAATACTGGGTATCGTCGACAATCACCAGTACTTCTTTTTCTTCTTCATTGATTATAAGCACGCGTGCTATTTTGGCAGGCTGCATGGCGCGGGAAACAAAATCTTTTATATTGGAATAATGCGGAATAACATCTATTTTTTCTCCGGCAATTTCGCTGATTACGGCTTTAATTCTTACTCCGTTCATGCCGACGCAGGCGCCCACCGGTTCCACTTCGCTCTTGGATGAGATAACGCTCATTTTAATTTTTTGGCCGGGTTCGCGGACAATTTTACGGATTTTGATTATGCCGTCGGCCACTTCAGGAACTTCAAGCTCGAAAAGGCATTTGATAAAACCGGGATCGGTACGGCTCAGGTAAATATGCAGTCTGCCTTCTTCATCAAGAACAACTTCCCGTATAAAGGCTTTGAGTCGTTCGCCCTGTTTGTAGATTTCCCGAGGGGATTGATCTTTTTTAAGCATAATGCCTTCGGTTTTTCCCAGATCAAGGAAAATGGCATTGCCGGATTTACGCAGAAAAACTCCGCTGATAATTGTACCTTCTTTTTTCTTGAATTCGGAAAACAGAACTTCGCGGTGCATATTATGCATACGGGCCATAAACATGCCCATGAGCTGCTTGATGTTTTTTCGTCCCAGAGCGTCAAAAGGCACGGAGATTTTTATCTGATCTCCGATTACGGCATCTTCCTTGATTTTTTTGGCATCTTCGGAAGAAATTTCAGTATATTCGTCTTCAACTTCGTCAACTGTTTCTTTTACCAGAAAAATCTGCAGTTCAAATGATTCCGGAATTTCTACGGTAATAAAATGAGCAGGAACATTAAAATGTTCGGAAAATTTTTCGCGTACTGCATCTTTTAAGATACCGGCAATGATATCGATTTCGACGTTTTTTTCCCGGGCTATGATACCGACAGCTTCTTTTAGTTCCTTGGGATTCATTTAACGCATCTCCTTTCTGGTGCTGATTTCCGGAGAAAGCCGGGTTTTTTTTATTGATGAGATATTGATATGTTTAATAGAATTATTAATTTCAAGAGAGAGTTTATTATCGTTAATGCCGCGGTTAATACCGCAAAATACTGCGCCGTCAGATGATATTACTTTAACCGGCTTTCCGGAAAACAGCGTGTATTCGAGAGGAGAAGCGAAAACCCTGTCTATGCCGGGAGTGGAAAGCTCAAGGGAAAAATTGGATTGCAGATTTTGATCAAGGTAGCCTGCCAGGGAGTTGTGCAGCAGTGTTAATTGTTCAAGATCAAGCTTTTCAGCGAAGATGATTGCAGATATATGCAGATGATCGTGCCTTTCGAATATATTGATTTCAAGCGGAACATGCCGGGTCTCTGAAAAGTAATTGGCAATAATTCGTTCGGTTTCCGTTTTTTGAATAGAATTCATTTAATGTTTCCAGATTATAATTCATCTTGTGTGCAGAAATTATATGATAGATAGTATAAAATGTCAATTTTAAATTATACTTGGGGTGCAAATTTATTTCTTGGGTAAATAAAACAACAAACCCCGCCCCTGTGTACTAAATTTT
>DNNS01000115.1 GCA_003497555.1 Spirochaetia bacterium | reverse complement strand
CGGGCTAAAGGCACGGTTATTGAATCTAAAATCGAACAGGGCAAGGGAACCGTAGTCACGGTTGTTATTCAGAATGGAACCCTGCACATCGGCGATCCCTTTGTCTGCGGCATTTATTCAGGTAAAGTACGGGCTATGTTTGACGAACACAGTAATTCGCTGCGTGAAGCTCCGCCTTCCACACCGGTAGAAATAATAGGCATTGAAAATGTACCCGAGGCCGGTGACCCTTTTCACGTACTATCTTCAGAAAAGGAAACCCGTGAAATAGCTTCCCGCCGCCAGTTGCTGCTGAAAGAAGAATCCGCCCGTGACGTAAAAAAGGTAACCCTTACCAATCTGTTTGAAACCATCAAGGAAAGCGGTAAGTCCGAATTCAAAGTTGTAGTCAAAGCTGACGTTTTTGGTTCGGTTGAAGCCATAAAAGACTATCTTGGTAAACTTATCACCGAAGAGGCAAAAATTACGGTTATTCAGGCTGCAGCCGGTGCTATCAACGAATCAGATATTCTTTTAGCCTCTGCATCAAAAGCTATTATTATCGGATTCAAAGTACGGCCCAATACCAAAGCCAAATTGTTAGCTGAAAGGGAGCATGTTGAAGTACGTATCTATAATATTATTTACGATATAATCGATGATATGAAAAAAGCCCTTACCGGGCTGCTCTCTCCGGAAACCAGCGAAAAAATCACCGGTCAGGCCGAAGTCAGACAGGTATTTAAAATATCCAAAATCGGAACAATTGCCGGCTGTTATGTTACCAGCGGCGCAATTGAACGCTCCGGAAAAGTCAGGCTGATCCGCGATAATGTAATGATCTACCAGGGTAAAATATCATCGCTCAGGCGCTTTAAAGACGATGCCCGCGAGGTAAAAGCCGGTTTTGAATGCGGTATCGGAATAGAAAATTATCCTGATCTCAGGGAAAAAGACATTATCGAATGCTTTACCATAGTTGAAAAAGAAAAACAGCTGGAACTGACCACTGCCAAACCGGAAAATTCAAATGAACAGCAGCCTCCGCCGGCAGCGTCTTAACCGTCTGATCTGCATAGAAATTTCAAAACTGCTGCAGAAAGATCTGAAGGATCCGCGTTTTGACGGTGAATTTATCACCATCACCCGGGCAGAAATCAAAGACGACCAAAAAAATGCCGATGTTTTTTTTACCGTTCTTGATCATAAAAAAAAGAAAAAAATCGCCGAAGCCTTTAACAGCGCCTCTGCCTTTATCATGCGCCGTCTGGCCGATGTTATCAAAATCCGCTATATACCGGTACTGCATTTTTTTTACGACCACGATCTGAAAGAAGCCGACCGCATTGTCGATATTATAAACAAAGAGGCCAAAGGCTGAAAATGATCGCTGATAAAAAATATTTTTCCCGTGCACACATTGAAGCGCAGAGCGGATTTTCCACGCCTGCGCTCTGCGAATGCGCTATTTACTGTCTGGAACTTCTTTCTGAGTTTTCTCTTCTGCAGATCCCTTTCCGCTTCAAGGGCGGTAATTCCCTGCTGTTGATTCTTGATGAGCCCGAACGCTTTTCCATAGATATAGACATTTCCCTGTCTGCCGAACGTATTCAGCTGGAAGAAGCCGTACAAAAACTGTTTCACCGTTCCGGATGTTTCACCTCTTTCGAAAACAGGCCGCCTAAAACCAAACCTCATCTTCCAATGATTAGTTTTAAATTATTTTATAATTCATATTATCTTCCTGCCGATCAGTCCTTTGTTATGCTGGATGCCATATTAAAGCCGCCGGCCTACGGCGGTTATATGACAAAAATCAGGGTAAAAAACCTGTACGAATCGGAATGCAGTGTCGAGGTATCTGATGTTTCCGGTCTGGCTGCTGATAAACTACTTGCCATCGGGCCTGCAGCACTGGGAATCCCTCTCGGGAAAAATAAAGAAGCGCAGAGACTTAAGCATGTATTTGATATTTCCCGCCTCTATGATAAAAAAATTGATAAAAAAACTCTGAATTCCGCAATACAATCGTGCCTGGAACAGGAAAATTTGATCCAGCAGACCGGGGTAAGCATGGCGGATGTTATCAGCGATACGAAAAAATTCTGCTCTCTTCCCCTGCCCTTCCCCGCCATGCCTGAAGCGGAAAAGGCAGACGACCCTTATTTGGCAGAAATCATTACCGGGTTCGGAGATTTTAAAAAACATTTATTCCGCACCCGCTATACCTGGGATCTTCTGAAAAGAGACATGTCCCGTGTGCTTTCCATTCTGGAGATGATTGATTAACAGGCATGAGCGAACCGAACCCAGCAGCGCTGTCCGGTTTCATAAGACAGCATGATCATTTTATCATCACCGCGCATATCCGCTCCGATGGAGACAGTATCGGTTCCGAACTTGCCCTGCGCGAAATTCTGCTGTCGCTGGGAAAAAAATGTTATATTTTCAACAACGATGAACCGGCAGCGTATCTTTCTTTTTTACCCGGTTTTGCAGAAATTAAAAACATGCCTCCTTCCGATATTGCCGACTATGACGCCTGCCTTATTGCCGATTCCGCTTTTTCTCCGCGCCTGGGTTCAGTTTATAATACACTGCAAACCGACGGCCCCAGGGCTGTTGCTGTTATAGATCATCATCAAAATCCCTGTTTAAATGATTTCTGTTATATCAAACCGGACGCATCATCAACCGGCGAACTGGTATACAACCTGGCTGAATACCTGGAAATACCCGTAACCGGGAATATCGCCATAGATATATATACTGCGGTTTTTACCGATACTTCGGGATTCCGGCAAACCAATACCACTGCCCGTTCGGCAAAAATCGCATCTATGCTTTTTCCTGAAATTAAAGATCATTATCCTGTCATGATGCAGAGTATCTTTGAAGACAACCGCTACGGCGGATTAAAACTTATGGGAAAAATGCTGGAAGCTTCAAAACGCACAGCCGACGGTCTGATTATTTATTCGCTGCTTGAACGCAGAATGTTCGCTGAAACCGGGGCTGACGACAGCGATCTCGAACATTTTATTACATATCTGCGCTCAGTACGCGGAATCAAGGCTGCCTGTCTATTCCGTGAAACCGGCAAGGATATAAAAGTAAACCTGAGAGGCAAGGATATCACTGTTGACCTGGTGCCTTTTGTACGCAGGTACGGCGGCGGCGGGCATCCTCAGGCAGCAGGCTTTTCAGTTACCGGAAAATCCCTGTGTCAGGCTGCGGATGAAATTATAAATGCTTTAAATCTGTATTTAGCTGGTTAGATCTTTTATGATCATGGCAGATTTGATTAAACTTGCCGCCCTGCTGATGCTTTCGGCGGTTTTTTCCGGGACCGAAGCCGCCATTCTGGCAGTACCGGCTCTGGTGCGGTACCGGATATCCAAAGAAAAAAATTTTATTTCCCGTCTTCTTACCCATCTGCTTGAGCATTCCGAACAGCTTATTGTTACTATGCTTTTTTTAAACCTGCTGGTAAATACTCTGGCAGCATCCCTGCTGACTGTAATTGTTAATCATCTGGTATTTTTATTCTTACCCGGCATGCAAAATTCAGCGAAAATTCTCACCGGGGTTATTTTCGCAATGACATTTCTGCTGCTGATTTTTGGAGAGGTTACACCCAAACGCATAGCAATCCGTTATTACCTTGCACTGCTGAAAATCGGCACCCTGTTTTTACTTCCGCTTTTTTATATCTTTTATCCTCTATCGGTAATTCTGGCCAGATTTTCCCGCGGTTTTATGCATATTTTTATAAATGCCAGTATGAATCTGTCAAATGTAATATCAGCCGGCGACATAAAAACCATGATTAAAATGGGTAAAGAGAGCGGAATTTTCCGCAAGGCAGAAAGCGATCTGCTGATGAAGCTTGCCCTGTACAGCCGCGACAATGTTCTTTCAGTCATGAAACCCAGACAGGAAATACACGGCCTTAATCTTGATGATCTGCCTTCCCGGCTGCTTGATAACATCTGCAGGCTGCCTTACCGCAATATTCCCGTTTTCCGCGGTACGCGGGATAATATTACCGGGGTAATTTCCAAGAAAGACATACTATTCCGCATAAAAACCGAAAGGGAAAAATTTAATCTTGAAAAACTTATCCGCCCGGTTCCGGCAGTTCCAGAAAAAAAACCCCTGCTTGATTTGCTGAAAGACATGCGGGAAAACAATTTCGAATTCGCACTGGTAGTCGACGAATTCGGCGGGACAGAGGGCTTTATCACCTATTCGGCAATAGTAAAAAAATTATGCGGAAAATTTGAAAGCGATAACGTGCGGCCTGATGAAATTGTCAATATAGCGTTTAATACCTGGAGCGTTGCTCCTGATACGCCTATTGACAGAATAAACGAGTTTTTCAGTTCCGCCATAACCTGTCCTTCCGCCAAAAGCATAGGAGGATACCTTACGGAAATAAGTCATAATATTCCGGAATCCGGTGAAGAAATTTCGGATAACTGGTTTGTTTACCTGATTCAAAAAAGCACACGGCGCGGGATTAAAACCCTGTTTTTAAGGAAAAAATCATGATTTATTTTATAATCACTCTGTTATTTTTATTGCTGGCTGCCAAATTTTTTTTTTCCGGGGCAGAAGCCGGTTTTATCGCCATGGACCGCATTAAATACAGATCTGATCTTGAAAG
>DNNS01000667.1 GCA_003497555.1 Spirochaetia bacterium | reverse complement strand
AAATAAATTTTCCAGGGAGAAGTCCTCAAGTATGACAATACAATCAGGATTTAATAGAAAATATTCCGCTTATACCTTTTTTGATTGAGGTAAGAGGAACAGCTAATATTTGTTTATGCAGCTCGTAACTTTTTGTACCTGGATATATAACTGCAATTTTAATCAATTTTAATTCATCAAGAGCTGTACGCATGGAAGGTGTGACCTGCGGAGCGTCGGTATATTTGCATTCTATGCCGTACATTTTTCCGTTTTTAATGATTACCAGATCGATTTCAGCTCCATTATGGGTTGCCCAAAAAAACGATTCATCAGGCTTAATTGCTTTTATAGCTTCTTCAATTGCATACCCTTCCCAGGAAACGCCGAATTTTGGATGATAAAGCAGTTCTTTTGCGGTGCGAATACCGAGTAATTGATGAAGCAGGCCTGTATCCCGAAAATAAATTTTAGGTGATTTTACCTGCCGTTTTTTTATATTAGCGTGCCAGGGCTGGAGCTGACGTATCATAAAAAAGGAAGATAAAATATCAAGATATCTGCGTACAGTCGGTTCGCTGATGCCTAATGATCGGGCCGGTTCGGCAGCATTCCATATTTGTCCGTGATAATGAGCAAGCATTGTCCAAAACCGGTGCAATAATACAGCCGGAACCCCTATTCCCCATTGCGGAAGATCTCGTTCCAGAAAAGTGAGTATAAAATTTTTACGCCATATAAAACTATCCGTTTCAGTGGCTGCCAGAAAAGAAAGAGGGAAACCGCCTCTTTGCCAATGCTGCATCATATTAAATTTTGCCGGTATTTCCTGCAGCCCAAAACCGCTCATCTCGATTATTTCGATCCTGCCGGCGAGCGACTCCGAAGATTGACGCAGCAAATCAGGCGAAGCACTGCCCAGAATTAAAAAGCGGGCAGGCAAAGGTCTGCGATCTGCCAACACTCTCAATACCGGAAATAATTCCGGACGCCGCTGCACCTCGTCTATTGCCACCAGGCCTTTTAAATCCCGCAGCCCGGCTAAAGGTTCGGAAAGTCTGGCTATACTTGCCGGGTCTTCCAAATCAAAATAATTTATTCCGGAAATATCAACCAGGCTGCGGGACATGGTGGTTTTGCCGCATTGGCGGGGGCCGACCAGAGCTACCACCCGGCTGCGCTGCAGAGCTTTTTTTAAAAAAACTGCTAAATCTGTGCGTTTAAGCATAAAATATTATACCATGAAAATCTAAAGATAAATATTGGAATTTCATGGTAAGGATTTTTCTTTCTAAAATATTGGTTGATTAGCTGGTTTGCCCGGTACGACGCACTGAGCCGTGGTTGAAGTGTGCGGCGCAACAATGCGCCGCGCTGAGCTTGTAGAAGCGAAATTGATTGCGGTGATCGATAAAGCTGATGCTATACAAAAAGCAGAAATTCAGCAGGAGAAGTTGTATTAAGCCTGAGGCAGTGACGATGTGATGAAAAATATCGGCCGCAAGATTGAAACTTGGCGCAAAAAGGAGTATAATGGGCTAAATTTGAAAAAGGAAAATCCTGTTCATTAATAAATTATCAATCAATCAAGGAACCTATAATGATATCAGATGAAAGAATTGTAAAACGAAAGGAAAATAATATCACAATTACCGTATTTTCGATTTTAATTTTAATAATCGGGATGTTTAGTGTATTAACAGTAGTAACAAATCCGGTAAAACAACATATCCAGCCGGAAGTGACAGGCATTTTTATGCACAATGCGCTTCGTTTTTCCTATTGTTTTTCGCATCACGATCTTTATCAATCATTTAATTACTGGGACTTTGACGGTCTTCCGCGCACTAGAATAGTATCTACGTTTTTGCAAATATTTAATTACAAACTAAGATTAATACTATTTGATCATATTGTGCCTCTGCCGTCCTTCACTATTGTTTGGATGTTTTTGTTGTGTATTCTGCCGTATTGTTTATTCAAAATCAGCCTTTCCATGGATCAGAATAAACTGACTGCTTATGTGATCATTGGAATGATTTTTACATCTTCCGGCTTTTTGTCATTACTTTCTTTGATGTTCCATCCCGGTAAGCCGGTAGCGTTTTTTTTCACTGCTCTATGTCTTTTTTTGATCAGCAAACCGGAAAAAACAATTAATTTTTTGTTTTTTCTATCAATACTGCTAATTGGTTTTTTTACCGATGAACAAGCTTGGTTCTTGGCTTTATTTTTCCCGCTAAGCTTTCCGTCGTTATTTTTTTCTCCTTTCACGGAATATTACCCTTGGCAATTTTTTAAAAAAATTAAAACTTTACATCCTAAGCGTACTGTCTCTTATATAATTATCGTTGTGCTGATGGGAGTGTTTGCTATATGGGGCTTGCCGGTTATTGCCGCACATATGGGTATTCTGGATTTTAATCTTGTAGATACTATTAAACAGGCGAGGCAAAAATTTCATTTATCTGTTTTTTTTAAAAATTTTCATATTAATACTTTACAATTAATTGGCGAGCATATATTCCCGCAGATGAATTCGTTTATTTCCATATTTGGCTACCGCACTGTTTTTGTTTTAAAAAATATTTTCATAGTCAGTGTGCTGGGAGCCGTGCTTTTCCAGATTAAGTATTTAAACGCTTTATTAAAAAAAAAGATTGTTTCCTATTTGCTTATGTTGTTTTTTTACATTGTGTTTTCTACTGTTGTCTTTTATAATTATGGGGGAACAGTACATAATTATTATTACGGTTCGCTGGCGTCATTATTTTTCGTGATCCCATTTGGCTTACTGTTAATGTCACGGCAGCCTCCTTGGTTTTGGCGAATATTAAACAAATTTATTATTTTAATAATAATGTTTGCCGGGTATTATAATTTCACCTATACAAACAGTGTCAATATTAACGCGGACAGAAATGTTTTTTATTACAAAGAATACGCGGATGTAAAATTCATGCAGCCGTCACGTCGGCTAAGCCGGAAAAATATCGAAGCGGTTTGGAAAACAAGAAAAACCGGAGAATTTAAAACTCAACAAAAAGAATATCCGGCCAATCAGGCATGGCTTTTTCACGAACTCTCAGCTGTTTATAATAAATATCATAAATATAATATTTTACGGATTAAACCTCATATACCGGGTAATGCTGACAAGCCGACACTGGCAATTGATTACGATCGGCGAACAGCTTTTGAAATCAACTCATATCTTTATGTCCCTGAAATAATTTTTTCTGCTGATCAAAAATATCAACTTTCCAAAATTCATCTGGTTTTGGCAGCGGCAAAACCGTTCGGTTTTTATGCAAAAATAGGCGATCAGTGGAAATTACTGCCGGTAAAATTGGATTATGATCTCCATAGCAGAAAAACTATAATATGGCCGTTTAATTCTTCCCCGGTCGAGCATGAAATTTCGCTGGAAACTCCCAATATTCAGGAATGGAAACTTAAATTTTCCAAAAACGACCAGATAAAAATTTATGATATTTATTTTGTTGCCAGAATAGGAAAATAACATCCCCAAAATTCTGATAAGCCGGGATTTGTTGTTTGTCGCACAAAAAATCACTATCTCAGAATAAAAAGACACTGCTTTTTCAACTGCGGATAGACTTCTCTCCCTGGAAAATTTATTTATAAGAGACAACGCCAACATGTAATACTGTTTTCTGTTCGCAAGGCGGNNATTTTCATGGTTTCGGGTGTTTAAGTTGAACATGACGACTCCCTGGTTTCTCTTTTTAATCATGATTTTTTTTTATGCGAAGCTGTATTGGCTTGTATTCTTCGAATGTATTATTTCTTTTAAAAAGCTATACTGCTTGTTTATTTTCAATGTCACTCTTCATCCATGACGAATCAGTATTCCCGCAGCGTAAATGTATTTAAAAATTTGCCCGGAAGATTGAATTTTAACAGGGAAAGGGGTAAAATAGTTTCGTGTAAAAAAAAGGAAAATACTATTCGCTGAACCTGATGCACAGTAAGCCCCTGAATTCATCGACACGAAGCTCATCTAAAGGATCTTGTTATCAATCGGGAGGCCGCTAATAATTAAATACTTGTTCGATAAAAAAACAGGACGGAACAAATGAAAAAACATACACACAATCACGAAAACAAAACCATGTGGGTAGCTATATTGACTGCACTTACCATGGTTATTGAAATTTTCTTTGGTATCAGTTCAAAATCCATGGCCTTGCTTGCCGATGGAATTCACATGGGATCTCATGTTTTGGCAATTGGTCTCAGCTGGCTTGCTTATCTGTTTATCAGAAAACTAAGTAAAAACCAAAAACTCAGGGTAAATTCAGATAAAATTTTGGCTTTATCTGGTTATAGCAGCGGGTTAATGCTGCTGCTTTTTGCATTTGCAATAATTTTTGAAGCGATTCAGCGATTTTATAATCCACAAATTATCAATTATTTAGAAGCTATTTATATTGCTATTATCGGATTGGCAGTAAATGTTACCAGTGCAATTATTTTACATCACAGGCATGAGCACACCGATTATAATATCAGAGCTGAATACTTACATGTTATAGCTGATGCACTTACCAGTGTTTCGGCAATTATCGGTCTTTTGATAGCACTCAATTATAATATACCCTGCGTGGATACCATTGCGGCAATATTAAGCTCCATAGTAATTATAAAATGGTCGTTGGGATTATTAAAAGACTCAGGAAAAGAATTAATGGAGATTTGTGAATCTGACCAGGTTAAAATATAGTTCACTGATGTCTATGACTGCCGGTGGGTCAGGAATGAAATCCCGGCCTGTTTATCAGGCAAAAGAAAACCGCCGGTTCTGCCGGCGGTAGTCTGTTATATCTTTTTTAAGCTATTCCTTTTTATATTGTTCCCTGAATTTTACAGGGCTCATACCGGTTTTTTCCGTGAATATACCGGAAAAATGAGATTCATACTGAAAACCCAGTTTGCGCGCTATTTCTTTTATACTTAAATTGCTGTCCAGGAGCATGATTCTGGCGGTTTCCAGTTTTTTCGTTATGTAATAACCGTAAGGCGTCATACCGGTTTCTTTTTTAAAAACTTTTGTAACATAGGAAGATGTTTTACCTGCACTGGCGCAAATATCTTTCAGGGTTATGGAATTACGGAGATTACCGTCTATAAAAGACAGCAGCCGGCTGATTGTCTGTGAGTACTGTGAATTTCTATTTTCATTTATTTTGCAGAATAAACCGGCAAGAATTTCAAAAACCAGGGATGTAATTTTTTCATCAAGCTGATGCTCTCTGCTGTGTGCCAGTTTAAAAATTTTAATAAAAATCTCCGGTTTTCTATAGGCCTTGATTATATACACATCATTAAGCCCAAAATACTGAATTAGTAATTCTATCAGGGATCCGTCAACTGCTATCCAGATACGCGACCAGGGTATGCACGGCTCATGAACATGATAATAGTGATTCTTTCTTTTATGTAATATAAATACATCGCCCGGGCAAAAATCATATCTGCGTTTTCCGGTTTCCAGGGTACCTTTCCCTTTGAGTACATATTCTATGGTATAAAAAGGATGATTTTCCTTGACGGCGAACGAATTTTCTCCCCGGCGTACATAACCGCATTTGATAAATTTTACCGGCAGTACGGGGTTTATCCCGAAAGGAAGAGAAAAATATTCGTTTTGTTTCATAAAAAATTATTGTTCCGTTTTAATATCTTTCTTGCTGCCGTTTAATAATCGCCATGAAATCCCNNGGGATTTCATGGCGATTATTAAAAATGAAAATTTGTGAGGAAAGGAGATCATACTCTGTGATTTTCTTTTTCAACCAAAAGAAAACCACCGGCTCTGATGGCGATCAGTTTATTGTTTTTTTACCGGCGCAGCAGGTTTTTCAGTCTTTTTTTTATTCATGGCATCACGCTCGGCAACGGTTTCAATTACCTGTTGATCAAAATCCGGATATTTCCGCCGGAGTTCATCAAAGCTTTCCTTGGTAAGCCGGTAAACATCGCAATATTCACGGGCCATGATATACGCATTGCGCTTTTCTCCCCTGATTAAAGACATTTCTCCGAAAAAAGCACCTTCACCCAGAGTTGCATATAGCTCTCCGTTTGAACCTTTTACATCAACACTGCCGGCAGAAAGGAAAAACATACAGTCGCCGAATTCCCCCCGCCGTACAATATAATCCTGGGGTAAAAAAATAAGCGGTTCAAGCTGCATAATTATTTCTCTGATAAATACTTCATTCATTTTTGTAAAAAACGGTACTTTTTGAATTATGGTCTTGTTTAAGTACATGGAAACTTCAATGGAAAGCGACTGGGGAAGTTCGTTCATTACCTGGGAATCATTTCCGCCTTGCTGGGTTTCCCATAAATAATTATAATAATCGAGAATTTTTTGAGCTATCTCCAGGGGAATTTTTTTATTTTTAATAAAAGAATTTATTTCTTCCATACGGCGCATAAAATTGGCTTTGGCTACATCTATGTTGGCAAGTAAAGAAGCCACGTTACCAATTACATATCCGTAAATGCCTACTCCGAGAATCATGGAAAACATGGTATATATTATCTGATGGTTTTGAGAAAGATCAGGAGAAATATCTCCGTAGCCCACAGTAGCTATGGTAGTAATACACCAGTAAAGCGCTCGTATATATTTTGAAAAATCGTCAGCGGGAAGTCCTTCTTTTACAGGTCCGATAAGCACCCATCCGCTGGCCAGCCAGTGGGCAATAATACCGACCAGAACAATAAATTTTATAAGCCGGATAATAGTCGGATTAATTGTCAGGCTTTTTTCAAAAACCTGAAGATAATGACCGATTTTTAAAATTTTAATCAGCGGTAAAAGAAATAAAAATCTGGTTATTATTCCCGGTTCCTCATTTTTAAACAGCAGAGCAACGGGCAGCCACCAGGGAAGAGCTGCAATCATATCAGGGATAAAAAAGCCTTTTCTGTAGCTTTTCAGGATTTCCGCTGTTTCCCAGCAGAAACCGTTTTTGGTTTTTACCGCCACACGCAGATTGATAAAAATATCACAGAAAAAAAGGAAAACAATAATTATCAGCAGTACGGGAATATCTTTGGCAAAAACCGCATAAAGAGGCAGACTGATGGCGGAAAAAAGCACCAGCGCCACCATAAAAAGCTGCCAGATATATAAAAAAGTATTTTCCGGATGTATTAAAAAATCAGCTTCCTGTTTTGTATCGGTCATGCGTGTATATTATCGGCAGGAAAATTGTATTAATTTAATCTGTCCCTGCGGCCTGCATATAGCTCTGCGGTATGTTATGTTTATATATATTTATCTGATTTTCGAAGACAGCATGACAAAAACATCCGAAACGTCTGTTCTGAACCGGCTTACGGTAAGTCGGCCGAACCAGAGTAATGAAAATCGCTTATTTGTAGTTTTTAAAAATTTACAGTTTCCGTTCCGGTTGAACAAAATATCATCTTACTGTAAGATAAACTTATGATAGAAAACAAAAAAATATTATTAACCGGCGCTGCCGGTTTTATCGCAAGTTTTACTGCGCAAAAGCTTTTAGCGGATGGATACGAAGTTACCGGCATTGATAATATGAACGATTATTATGATGTGCGCCTTAAAAAATACCGGTTAAAAAAACTGCGTGCCATTCCCGGATTCAGTTTCATTAAAACCGACATAGAAAAACTTCCGGTTCTGGAAAAGCTTTTCTCAAAAAATAAATTTACAGCTGTCATTAACCTTGCCGCCCGGGCCGGAGTACGCGCCAGCATGAATAATCCCCGTATTTATCTTTCCACCAATACGCTCGGCACACTGAATATTCTGGAATGCATGAAAAAATATCAGGTGCAAAAACTGGTGCTGGCTTCTTCTTCATCTTTGTACGCCGGACAATCAATGCCCTTTCATGAAGAACAGCCGGTAAACTCCCCTATTTCTCCTTATGCAGCTACCAAAAAAGCTGCAGAAATGCTCTGCCGAGCCTGGCATTTTCTGTACAGAATAGATATTTCCATCCTGCGTTTTTTTACGGTTTACGGGCCGGCCGGCAGGCCTGATATGAGTATTTTCCGTTTTATAAAATGGATTGATGAAGAAAAGCCCATTAATATTTACGGCGATGGAACACAAAGCAGGGATTTTACCTGGGTGGAAGACGTGGCAGACGGAGT
The DNA here is from genome assembly GCA_003497555.1 of Spirochaetia bacterium. Lineage (GTDB taxonomy): Bacteria > Spirochaetota > UBA12135 > UBA12135 > UBA12135 > UBA12135. The sequence goes on along the minus strand of DNNS01000667.1, from coordinate 6,402 downwards.
ATGCCGTGCATTAAAACCGCTGGGTTGTGAAATTATTAATATCGGCGGAGGCCGGGAAGCCGGCAGTCTGCTCGAGATTATTGCCAAAATTGAAAAAATCCTCGGTAAAAAAGCCAGATTAAATTTTTTGCCCTGCCATGCTGCTGATGTAAAAGAAACACTGGCTGATATACGCAAGGCAAAAAATCTGCTGGGCTGGGAACCTGTAACCGGAATTGATACAGGTCTTTTTAAGTGCGCAGATTGGTATTTAAAAAACAAAGCCTGGTGTAAAAACATAGCAACCGGCGAATAAATTCCGCGCAGCAAACCGTGTCATTAAAGGAATTAGCCAGAAAAACCAGCCTGCTTCCGGAAATAAAAAATTATCTGCATGGTTACAGGCATACTTTAACCGGTCTTCCCAATGAGATTGTACTGTTCGCCAGGTATTCAAGCAGTCAGTTTACACTTTCTTCCAGGGGAATTTGTCATCATCGTTATAACCTGATCATGTCTTTTTCCGGAAACCTTTCTATTTCTGTTGATGGACAAATTATTACGCTTGAAGAAGGAAGGGCGTTTTTACTTTTCCCGTTTCAAACTCATCATTATTTAGCAGAAAAAATCCGGGCTATTTGCTGGTTATATGCCGGATTTGAACTGGTTGAAAAGGCTCCTGACACCCTGAAATACCGTACAGTTGATATTAATTCCGATATGGAAAAATATACTGAAGATCTTCTGACAGCCGCTTTATCTGCGGATAATAATACCGGCAATGAGCAGGCTGCACGGCGTATTGCCTGCAATCTCGGTTTGCTGCTTAATGCCATGCCGGACGCTGAAAAAAGTGAAGAGCCGAAAATTTCAAAACATCCTCCATTAATCAGCAGAATTCTTGCTCTGCTGGCTGAAAACCCGGGCAGCTTATCAATTGATGAAATTTCCGGACGAACCGGATATTCTCCGGGTTATATCAAGGCGGTTTTTAAAAAACATACGGGTCTGGGGCCTGCTGCTTACAGCAGAGAACTGCGTATTTTACGGGCCCTGAGGTATATTGCCTGTGAAAAAACCAATATTTCCCGTGCTGCCGAACTTTGCGGATTTGATTCTGTTTATTCTTTTTCCCGTGCCTGCCGGCGGCATACCGGTCATGCGCCCGGCTATTTCCGGAAAAAAAATTAGCTTTTACCGGTTAGGGAGTCGTCATGTCTGGAGGGACACCCGAAACCATGAAAATAATTAAACCACCCGCTTCGCTGGAGTACACGGAGGTCACGGAGTCTGTCGCTCAGGCCTTGCGGTTTGAGGTTACGGTATTTCTNNTTTTCTGGAAGCCTCGGCGCGTTTCGCGACCGCCTTGCGAGCAGAAAACAGTATTATAAGCTGGTGTATTCTCTTATAAACAAATTTTCCAGGGAGTAATTCCCGAAATTCAGGAATTACGTCTGAATACTTTAATGCATAAGACAGAGCAATCGTCTGCAGCAGGAGTGTTTTCAGTAAATTTTTTCATGTCTGCAATAAGGCATTTAACCAGTTCGCAGGGATGAAGGGAAGAATTGTTGATTATTAATTGTTCCAGTCTGCTGATTTCATATTGCAGTTTTTTTTTATTTTTAGCCTCGATTACTCCGTCTGTATATAAACACAGGCTGTCGCCGTTTTCAAGCCTGACAGAATTTTCATAATATTCACTGTCGGCAAGAGAACCGATAAAAAATCCGGCAGTATCAAGTTTTTCAATTTTTTTTTCGCGTTCCCGGCACAGCAGGGCAGGGGGGTGTCCGCAGTTGGAATATTTAAATATTCCGCTCTCCAGATCAAGTATACCGTAAAAGGCCGTTAGGTAATAACCGAGATCACCTACCAGACGGAAAATATCAGTATTTACCCTGCGGCAGACTTCTGCGGGCGAGTCGGAACTGCGCCCGTGAGTGTGAAAAAATATTTTACTCATTATAGTGATTAATGCCGAGGGAACCCCATGCCCTGATACATCGGCAATAAGCAGACTATAGCGGTTTTTATCAAGCATGAAAACGTCAAAAATATCTCCGCCGATATTATCAAGAGCGGCATAATCGCAGCCGAAAGCCAGCTCCTGAATTTGCGGAAAATCTTTTTCCCTGGGAATAAGTCCTTCCTGGACGCGCCTGGCCATATTGAGCTGTCTGTTAATAAGGGCATTGGCTGCTTCCAGTTTAAACCTGGCATTATTTACCACCATATCCTTAAGCAGGGTTAGAAAAACAATCATACTGACAGCATTCATTACGGACATGGGAAAAAGCAGTTTGTAGTACATTATAATGGCACTGATGGTAAACGAGCGCGGCGGTATATGCCTAACAAAAGAAAAAGAATTTCCGATAAAACCTGTGATTTTTAGCCTCACCGGGCCTCCTTCAATTCCGGCCATGCCGAACAGGGGAACAAAGATCAGCAGATGAACAAATTCATAAAAAAAGGCAAAAACCACCCATAAGGCAGTGGTGCGTAAATTGATTAATTCGGGCTTAAAGCGGGTTATATGGACAATACCGCCTGCAAGCAATCCGGCTAAAAAGGTTGCAGCAGCACAGCCTAAACATGTCCATCCGCCCATTAAATACCGGTAAATGCCGCCTATCAGTCCCACTGCTATACCGGCAGCAGGACCGCCGACAATCGCTGCAAAAATCGCTACTGAATCGCGTACATTGACTTTGGCGCCCCTTATGTCTATTACTTTTTCAGATGCCAGTATTATGGCAATACCCAGTAATAGTATTATAAAAAACAATCCCCCCGCTGAATGTTTTTCAGCGGTAACTTCTTTTATTACCCTGCGGGATCTGCTTACCAGATAAATGGTTAATCCGGCTGCAGATATAAAAAACAAAAGCTGCTCTATGGTTTTGAAGTATTCGTTCATATCTGAATTATAATCTATTTTTCCAAGTAATGCACGAATTTTGTAGGGTGCAAATTTATTTCTTGGGTAAATAAAATAATAGAAATAAATTTGCACGGTAGGAGAAAAAAGAGGATGCCCTATGTTGTCAAGCATTTCTGCAGATTAAATATGACGCGTACCCAAGAAAAAAAATCATACCCTGAGTGTTTTTATAGTTCTTTTAATTTTTGAGCAAATAGTGTATCATTTCTGCATGCAGGAGAAAAAATATGCCGATATTTGATATGAGTATTGACAAATTAAAAAAATATAAAGGCTCTACCCCCAGGCCCGATGATTTTAAAAATTTCTGGAATGACGGTTTAAAAGAAATTTCACATCTTGATCCCGAACCGGAATACAGAAAAATAGATTTTCCAGCACTTAATGCAGAAGTGTATGATTTATTTTTTACCGGCGTAAAAAATGCCCGTATTCATGCACTGCATATCAGGCCCAAAAATATCAAAACCCCCGGTCCGGCAATAATTGAATTTCACGGATATTCAGGGAGTCACGGCGATATTGCGCCTAAACTCAAGTGGATTCAGCAGGGGTATTCGGTTTTCAGTCTGGATGTACGCGGCCAGGGCGGAAAGAGCGAAGATCCGGGCGGAGTTATCGGAAATACCTTACGGGGGCACATTATAAGAGGAATCGAATACAGCCAGAGCTTATTATTCCGGCAGGTGTTTCTTGACGGCGTGCTGCTGGTACGTCTGGCAAGCGCCTGTTCTTTTGTAGATAAAAAAAGTCTGGCAACTACCGGCGGCTCTCAGGGAGGCGGTCTGGCGCTTGCCGTAGCGGCTTTATGCCCGGAAATAGGCAGATGTGCTGCCCAATTTCCATTTCTTGGCGATTATTACCGGGCCTGGGAGCTTAATTGCGGCAGCGCTTTTGAAGAAATCAGGGAATGGTTCCGCAGATTTGATCCGGAGCACAAAAGAGAAAAAGAAATTTTTAATCGTCTCGGTTATATCGATGTACATAATCTGGCTCCAATGATCAAGGCGCAGGTACTAACCTGTGTCTGTCTTGAAGATAATTCTGTTCCGCCTTCAACGGTTTTTTCAATTTATAACAATATAAAAAGTAAAAAAGAAATAGTCATTTATCCTGATTTTAAACATGAATCCATATTAGGCTGGGAAGACAGGGTGTTTTGCTTTTTATCAGAATTATAAAACACCCTGCGGCAAGACCGCAGAGTGTTACGCACGGCAAATAAAAGGAGCAACGGGTGAAATTAAAATTTGGAGTAATCGGCACCGGGCATATGGGGCATTATCATGTTAATGTGCTTTCCATGCTGGCGCCGCAGCTGATCGAATTTATTGGTATATACGATACGGATCAAAAACGCGCTTCGGAAATTTCCGGTACTTATAAAATAAAATCATTTAACAATGCCGAAGAGCTGATGGCCGGTTGTGACGCTGTGAGTATAGCGGTTCCCACTGTTGATCATTATAATATCGGTAAAAAAGCGCTGGAAAGCGGTTTGCATGTTTTAATTGAAAAACCGATCACAATTAATGTACAGCAGGCAGAAGAACTGGTAGCCATAGCCGAGAAAAAAAAACTGGTCTTGCAGGCCGGACATGTGGAGCGTTTTAACGGCGCAGTACAGGAGCTTAAAAATATTGTAACCAATCCGGTTCTCTGGGAAGCCCGGCGCATGGGCCCTAACCCCAAGAGGTCCCTGGATGTCAGTGTGGTTTATGATCTTATGATTCATGATATCGATATATGTCTTAATGTGGTAAATTCTCCGGTAGTTTCCGTAGAAGCCTGCGGACAAAAAGTTATATCCGCACAGGAAGACGTTGCCAGCGCCTTGTTATATTTTAAAAACGGCTGTATTGCTACCATCACAAGTTCACGCGTTACCCAGGAGAAATTCCGCACACTCTCCATTTCCCAGCATGATTCTTATATTCACCTGGATTTCACAACGCAGGATCTCCAGATTGTACGGCAGGGCAGCTCCATGACTACAACATCGGCAGATAATATCAAATACCGGCAGGAGTCTGTGATTGAAAGACTTTTTGTGCATAAAGATAATCCGCTGAAATGCCAGTTTCAGCATTTTATCAGGACGATTCTTGGTGAGGAACCCCCTCATGTTTTAAACAGCATGGATATAGAAACCATGCGTATAACCGGAAAAATTATAGAAAAAATCCGGGGCAAATGAGTTATTCTTTAATTGAAGAAAATTACAGAAGACTGCGCGGTATAATTCCTGAACACGTATCAATAATTGCTGTCAGTAAAACACGCACTGCTGACGAAATTTTAGAGGTTATTAATGCCGGTGCAGAACATATCGGCGAAAATTATCTGCAGGAAGCGCTGCCAAAAATAAACGCAATCGGGCCGCGGGTTAAATGGCACATGATTGGGCACCTGCAATCCAATAAAATATCAAAAGTACTTCCTCATTTTAATTCAGTACAAACTGTGCATTCGGTTAAAACCGCTACTCAGCTTGATCGGCAGGCGCAAACACATAACTGCAGGCTGGAAATTATGCTGGAGATAAACATAGGATATGAAAATTCCAAACACGGTTTTCTGCCGGAGCAATGCAGGGCTGCGGCAATTGAAATATCAAAAATGAAAAATTTGGCATTAACCGGCCTGATGTGCCTTGAACCCTATACGGAAAATTCTTCAGAAGCCAAAAAATATTTTTTGCGAATGAAAGAACTTTTTAACGAAATATCGGATATTACTGCCGATAATAACCGATTGCGTCATTTGTCAATGGGGCTTTCTCATTCCTGGCCTTGGGCGGTTGATTGCGGTGCATCCATGGTCAGGATTGGAACTGCGATTTTTGGCGGACGAAAATAAGAAGGTATGTTGGTCCGGCAGCTGAATGATGATAAAAAATGGTACAGGTGTTTATGTAATTAACTGCGGCATGTTCGGCAAATGCCTGTAAAAAAAGCGGCGATTTTTTTAATTTCATGCCCCTGGATCTCATGTTCTGAAAAGTTAAACGGGAAATCCTGCGGCGCAAGGTCGTAAATAGTCTGGCATTCTGTACAGATAAAATGATAGTGTTCCGACAGGTCGGCATCATAATGGCATTTTTTATCATGACCGGGTATGGACTGGACAATTTCCTGTCTGGAAAAAATGTTTAGCGTATTATAAATAGTGGCAAGCGAAATATAGGGATATTGTGATTTAATATCCCGGTAAATAACATCTGCAGAAGGATGATTTTTTTTTTCATGCAGATATTTAAGAATATGCAGACGATAGCGGCTGGGTTTGATTTTTTTAGCTTTTAGTTCTTCTTTACTTTTTTCCACGTATTATATTATAAAGCATATTTCGTCAAAAAACAACGGGCCAATGAGTGTGAATTTATTTTTTGGGTAAGCAAAATAAAAACCCCGCTTCTGGGTACTAAATTTTAGCGGACAGATGATCGGAAACCGTCATAGCCGCTAAAATTTAGT
>DNNS01000234.1 GCA_003497555.1 Spirochaetia bacterium | reverse complement strand
TTTGGCATTTTCTCCGAGGATGAACAATTTTTAATGGAACATGGTAAAAAATTAATTATTTCATGTACTTACAGAATTATTATATTATAATATAATAGTTAATGCGTTTAAATTTTATGCAATGAAAAAATGTACAAGTTGTATATAAAAAATTCAAATTTTATCAGCATTAACTGTTTTTCCGATAAAAATATACAGTCAGGTATTACATGAAACATATAGATTTTAGCGTTCATATCGGCCAGCCGGAACTGGAACTTTTTCCGCACATTATCTGCTTCGGGATACGTAATATTAATCTTTCACTGCGTAATTCTCCCCGGCACTGTAACCCGGGAATTGAAATTGCATTAAGCATGGATGGTTTTTTTGACTGGATTGTTGAAAATATACATTACAGAATTCTTCCGAGCGAGGCAATAATCATGCTGCCCTGGCAGGCGCACGGCGGTGAAAATGATGTGCGTAATATTGGATGCCTTGGAACCTTGATTATTAAACCGGAAGCAATACAGGAAAACGGATTATTCCATTTGGGAAAATGGAGTTTTTTATCCAGTGAAGATGAAAAACTTATAGGTGCGATTTTAACAGCCAATACAATGCCTGCTGTCGGACCGGTTCCTGAACTTATTCAAATGTTTTTATCCATTCATCGGGAAATAATACGGAAAGAACTCGGGTTTCAATTCAGAATCAACAGTCTGATTCTGGAAATATTACTGGTTATTGCGCGCAAGATTAATGCCTGCGACTTATTAAAGGGGAAAAAACCGGAACTTATTAATGTAGATTTTTCCGGCAGTAATAAGGTAAAAGATCTGTTGGGCAATATTGAAACAGATTATGGAACCTTGAATAAAAAAATAAAAAAATTAACCGGAGTTACGACCAAACAATATTTAACCGATAAACAGATCAAAAATGCCGTTAGATTATTAAAAAATTCCGATTATTCGATTACGCAAATTGCTCATGAATCGGGGTTTTATTCTTCGCAGCATTTTGCAACTGTTTTTAAAAAATATACAACTTTTACTCCTGCGGAATACCGCAGAAATATTATTTCCAGACAAAAATGAAAATTTTTACTGCTATGTTCCGGTAATTTGGTTACAGTGTTTAAAAAACGTTGTATAAAAACAGCCTTTAACTTCCCAGCCTATAGCATATGAGTTTGGGTCCGTGGCGAACATATAGCCTGTTTCCGGCAATTACCGGTTTGGTCCAGTGAAACTGATTTTCCGGTATATCCGGCATGATAACAGCAATACTGCCTTTAAGACGCAGCCCCCTAAAATCAGGCTTAACCAGAAACAGAGCGCCTTTTACATTCTGGCAGATTAAATATCCGTCTGCAGCAATGGTTGTACCCATACCTAGCGTATCGGTTTCCCATTTTTTTATTCCGGTTTTTAAATCAAGACAGACAAAAGATTTCTTGTTCTGCATAGGGACCCCGTCATATAAATAAACAGCTCCGTTTATAATATGCGGATTCGCCTGATAGCACTGGATTTTTTTATTATGCCATAATTTTTCGGCATTTTTAGCGTGTACTTTAAGCAGCATGCTCCCGACGCCCCAGTAACCGGAAAAAAATACCAGGTTATCATGAACCACAGGTGTGGTAATGATCAGAAGTCTGGAATTTTGTATCCACATGGGCATTTTCCACAGTTCGTTGCCGGTGTCAGGATCAAGGCTCCGGATGCCTTCATCATGAAAAATCAACAGCTGGTTTATACCGGAGGCGGTAACGAGTACAGGTGTTGTAAATCTTCTATTCACACTTGTCGATACATGGCTATTATTTTTTCTGCAGGTATTTCTGCCAATATATTATGTATGGCGCAAAAAACATATCCTCCGTCTGATGAGCAATATGCGGACACTTCACGCGCCTGGCGTATGGTATCTTCCAGTGTACCCAGAGGAAGCATTGTCTGCGTATCTACACCGCCGCCCCAGAGTGTTATACGGTTTCTGCATATATCCTTCCAGTCTTTAAAGCTTTTCCCTCCGGCAGTCCATTGTACCGGATTTAAAATATCAAATCCGCAGGCAATAAAAGTTTCAATAAGAGTATAAACCGCACCGCAGGAATGCAGAAATGTTTTAGCACCCGGCGCATGGAAGTGTATGACTTCGTTAATCATTTTGTAATACGGCGCATATAAATCAGTAAATATCTGCGGAGGCAGGATTGTGGAATTCTGGGTACCCTGATCATCCGTACTAACCATAAGAATATCAAAATAATCCTTTATCTGCGGCAATAGACGCTTGTAATATTCAATGGCGTATTGTGTTTTCACTCTGAAAACTTCCCGCGCATGTTCAGGATCAGTCATACAAAGCATTGACCATTGCGGCAAGCCGCCGGGAAACCCGAGTTCTGCTTTCATGCCGCTGATCATTACAGCACGATCAGTCATTCCTCGGATGCGCTGTAGATAGGTTCTGATAGCACTTACTGTTTTACTGTCCGGAAGTTCTTTTTCCAGAGTGTCTGATAATTTATCAATATCAATTTTTTGAATTTCATCATTAAAATCAAATTTTTGCCCGCCATGCGCTTCATCAAAAACATAAGACGCAGGCGGCATATACTTTTTTGTTCCCGATGCGTTATTCATTTCGATAGTTCCGTCCTTCTGAACGCTGAATACAGACGGATCTTTTACCAGGGCGAAAAGACGTCCGTTAAAGTCATATGGCTTCCATCCTGCACAGTCATTATCAACGCTTGAACACATTTTTGTCCAGGAGGCAAGAGCCACATCACAGTCCAGAGCGTCAAGTATATCAGGATCCGGTAAAGCGAGCATCTGATTAACATCATGAATACGGATTGGGCGCAACGGAAGCCCAAGAGCAGGAACCAGTCGTGCGTATGCAAATGCGCTGATGCCGGTAGCGCCCATACTTCCGAGATCCTTCGGAATTTTGTCAGTTTTTCTAAAATCAAGAGCTCGTATTACCCTTTCGCGTCTGGTCATTAAATCCTCCCTGGAAAATTTATTTGTAAGAGACTACACCAGCTTATAATACTGTTT
>DNNS01000691.1 GCA_003497555.1 Spirochaetia bacterium | reverse complement strand
GCGTACCCAAGAAAAAAAATCACATCCTATAAATCTTAAAAATCCATGAAAATAAAATTTTCCCAAAAAACATTCTTTGTAGTATAATCAAGGATAAATGTCAGATCGATATTAACTGATGACTAAAGAAGAAATAGCAAAATTATCCGAATACCAGCTGGTCAGGGAACTGCAGAGGCATTTAAAAAGAAAACCTGTGATTGAACTAAAGGAATATTTCAATCATCCGGTTATTGATTCCTGTTTCGAGGAAATCTACAGACGTTTTCAAAAACCACTGATGTTTTACTGTTCGCGGCTGGTCTATGACAAAGACGCATTAGATGATATTTTTCATGAAATTTTTATCAATGTTTACCTGAATATCCATCGTTTTCGTTTTAAAAAAACCTTCAATGCGTGGATCTACAGAATTGCTCATAATGTTTCCATAAATTTTCTGAAAAAACACGGGCATAATGAAAAACTGATCATCAACAATGAATATGCCGACGGCCTGACCGGCCTTGAATATCTTGAATTCCGCATGATGGAAAACGAATCCACAGTAGAAAAATACGCCATTACCCGGGAGCTTAGGGAAAAAATCGACATGGTCTTTAAAAAACTTGATCATGATTCCAAAGCCGTTTTCCTTCTGAAAAATGAGTTCAATTTTACTTTTGATGAAATAGCTGAAATTATCGGTATGTCATCCAGGCATGTAAAAAGCAAATACCGGCAGATAGCCGATATCTTTAAAAATGAACTTGATAAACTGCAGATTAACAGGGGGCATCTTGACTGAAAATTCCCGGGAGTCGTTATATGCAGAGAACACCCGAAACACCTGTGCNNGATCAAAAACCATGAAAATGGAAAGATGGTTCGCAGAAACATGGCGGTATTATAAACTTAGGGCTGTTCGGAACCAGCCAGATGCGGGGCAACACAGCAGATGGCGTCGGTACCGAACGGCTATTAACCATGGAGGTATATTCTGAAACCAGCTGTATCATATTCTGATTTGAAAAAAAAATTGAGCATTCTGGAAAATGACAAAAAGTATTTTTTTATGAAAAGATACTATCTCTTTCGCTTTATTCTTGCCGTTTTACTGTCAGTAACCGCCCTAACTGTAATATTTTTTTTCATATATCTGACGGGCAAATACCGGTACAATGAAAACTCGGCAGAGCGTACAAGAATTTTTTTACGCTACTGCCGGGGTACGGTGATGTCCGCTGATGATCATAGCAGATTGCTGACTCCGGGCCAGGAATTAAAGCAGCAGCAGACTCTTCTTACCGGCCGGGATTCTTCTGCTGTTCTTGAAATAGAAAACGGTTCTTTTATCGAGATATTGCCGGATTCGCTTCTGCAGATTTTGCCGTCTGCCGGTATTTACGATTTAAGGTGCGCAGCATTTTTTCTAAAACGCGGAGGCGTTAAAACTTTACCCGTAAAAAAATCATTAATACCGGTTTTTACGGTTGCAACCGCTTCAGTTCTGATTCCAGTTAGCCGCAATGAATTTACAATCAGATCTGAAGAAGATCCGCTTGTTACTGTTATTGAATGTATCAGGGGACAGGGATCATTTATCCCTAAAACCGTTTATTATCATGTTTCATCAACTGCTGAAAAAAAATCCGGAGATATTTTACACAGTGAATTAGAAGGAAAAAGTTTTCTGATTAAGGGCGGACAAAAATACCGGATACCGCGATTTTTAGGCATTGATCAGGCTGATTATTATACAGTGTGCTCTTTTATCAGCAATGGTGACGATGAATCGTTAAAAAATTATTTGTTTAAAAGCGGAGAGTAGCGGTTACGGTTTTCAGGCTTTCTTTTTTTTGCCCGGTTCCTGGCGTTTGGCGGCTTTTTCACCGATGGCTGCATCTTCATGTGAATAAAAAAATTCAGTAGCCGCTACCGGCCTGGTAAGCTCCCGGCGGGTCTTACCGATTTGCAGAGCTGTTCCTTCATTGGCCATGTCGTATATTTTAATAGTCGCGGTTGCCACTTCGCTGGTCAGCGCCACTATATCATTGTATTCCTTTTCCAGAATAATTTCCTGGGAAAGGCATTTTTTCAGATTCAATATTATTTCTTTAAATACCGGTATTTTATTGGGAGGAAGCCGTTTTAAAAAAGCAGCCGGGTCTTTAAAATACTGATCTCCCATGGCGTTTTTCAGTTTCTTGATGTTTTCCTTGCTGGTATTCATCAAATCGGCAAGTTCCCTCAGCCGGCGTTCCCGGTCGGAATTTATTCCGGTTATCAGTTCGGTTTTAAGTGCATTTCTGTTGCCGGAAACCAGAATTTCAATTCCGTTGGCCGTACATACGGTTCCGCCTAAAATACTGCCCTTGTTTTCCACAGCGCTCAGGCAGCCGTTGGAAATTATATTGGAATTCATAACGAACTGGCTGATTTTTATATCGCCTTTTACCTGCAGGTTGCCGTTGCGAACAAATCCGATCTGGCAGTTTTTTTCAACAATAATTTTTGAGGCATCACTTCCAACAATTCCTCCGTGAACCAGCAGATTACCCTTGCAATCCACACTCGATTCCTCTACATTGCCCTTGACTTCAATATCGCCGGAAGCTTTGATCGAAAAACCGGGCAGAATATTCCCTTCAATAAGCAAATCGCCATTGACATCAAGATTGCCTGTATTAAGATCCACATCGCCGTTTATAATCTGCTGGCTGGAAATATTTATGGTTTTATCTTCGGTAATCTGCAGCATTCCGTTTATTCCGGCAGTAATTTCGCCGGTTTCCTGCTTTAGCACCAGGTTTTTCCCCATGGTATAGGTAGGAATGTTGAATTTTTTTGGCTGAATGGATTTATCGAAAATATCTTTACCGGGTATCGGCTCCTGGGGAGGCTCGTATGTAGCTATCAGGTCCCCCAGCAATACATTATGTACGGTTTTACGTTCGCGGTAATCTATTTTTCCGGTTTCGTCTTCCCGGCCTGCGATTTTTTCAACTGTAACGGCCAGTTTCACAACTGCATTTTTACCGTGCATGGGCGCTTTGCCCTCGGTAAGCAGAAATAAACCTCCGGTATTGTTTTCAAAAGCAAACACCGCTTCATCTACTTTTTCTTCAAAAATAGGCGCTTTGATTCCGCGGCTGTAAAAGTGATTGGTAATAAACAGTTTGTTCAGTACAAAACGCGTTGCCTTGCGCGGAGGTATTATAATTGAGCAGGATGCGGCATCCTCAGGTATGTAAAGCATGGAAAAAATTTCGATCTGATTATTTTCATAACTGACATAGCCCGGAATTGTACTGCGGTAGGTAAGAGTGCCAAGATCCCATTCTACTCCGTTTCCGAATTTAACTTCCAGTTTATCATTGGGCATGGTAAGCAGAGGTTCGTTATCAGCGGTAAAATTGGCGCCCAGATGTCCGAAAATTTCAGGGTCATTAAGCCCCCTGCTTACAGCTTCATAAAGTTCTCTGGTATTCAG
>DNNS01000384.1 GCA_003497555.1 Spirochaetia bacterium | reverse complement strand
TATGCAGACGGGGAAAAAGTTATTGATTCCACTACGGATTTATTTAATCCTACTATCCCGGGCAAGGGAAATTTTACCCTGGGTTCGGTTCTGAACAGCCTGTGTTATGACGAGTGTGCGGTTTGGGATCGTGTGTTAACTGAAGAAGATATTACTTTTTTATTTAAACAGCCTGCTGCTGCTGCGGCCATGCTCAAAACCGGCGCAACCGCAGCAGCCGCTGATTCTTTATCTCGGGAAAAATGCCCTCTGCGTTTTACCCTGCATGTTTTTAAAAATCCGGCAGATACCATTAAAGCCCCGGGTGAAGCTATGGAACTGCCGTATTCCGTTACTTGCGAAGATGAGTCATATAATAGTTCATATTCGATACTACTACTTGATTATCGCGGCCGGGACATGCAGGAAACAAAACAAGCTTTTTCCGGCAAACGAGGCGAAGGCATGGATTTTAAGCTTAAATACTGCCTGCCAATTACCGGTGTGTTCAAGGCAGTAGCCAGGATAAAGGGAAATACATCGTATTGGGAGCGTGACTTGGGATCTTTTGCAGTATTTCCGAAAGTACAGCCATTAAGTGTTGATACTTTCTTCGGCCACCATGTAAATTCCTGGAGCGATGGCTTGCTTGAACAGGCAGCACGCCTGGGTCAGAGCTGGATGCGCGGACATAACATGCTGGTAGCAACCTGGTGGGTTAAAGTCCAGCCGGATAAGGGAGCGTTTAAATGGACTCATGATTTTCAGATGAATGATATAAAAAAATATAAAATGCCGGTTCTGGGGCAGTTTTACTCAACTCCATGGTGGGCAGCTAATCCGCCGCTGTCCGGTCAGGTAAAAGGTTATCCGCAAGGCTATGTTCCACAAATGGATTTATGGGCAAGTTATGTACGAGAAACCGTAAATCATTTTAAAGATTATATCAAATACTGGGAAATCGGCAATGAACCGGCAGTTAGTGTTTTCTGGAAAGGAACGCCTGAGCAATTTGCGGAACTTTGCCGCTGGGCATACATTGAAGCAAAGAAAGTTGACCCAGACTGTCGAATCATGCAGGGTGGATATACATGCCCGGCCTGGGTCTGGCATGAAGAAGCAGCCAAAGCCGGAGCCTTTAAGTATTGCGATGTGGTGTCTTTTCATATGGGGCGAAATCCACTTTTAACTATGCGCGATACAGAAAAAGAATGGAAAGCAATTATTGATCATTTTCAAAAACTTTGCGTTAAATACGGTCCGGGAAAACCGCTGCCCTTATGGAGTACGGAAGGAGGGACTGCATCTACACCCTGGCTGTTCAATTTAGAATACCAAGGTGCACATGTTGACAATATGGAAAGCAATCAGATATCAGCCTATACCGGTGCGGTAGCGCTCGTACAAGGTGAAATTCTCATGCAGGCACTGGGTATTAAAAAACATTTTTACTATATGCAAAACTCTGTTAAACCCTCAATAGTGGAATCTACCGGGTTGCTGGAATTTACTGGCGCCATACGTCCAAAATGTCTGGCGCGTAGTGTGCTGGAATATACAATTGGCGAAAGTACTGCCTATGAGCGATATCTGTCTACTGCAGACGGCTTATGGGTGTTTTTTTGGGAGAAAAAAAATTCCGGGCAATCGCTTGCAGCGCTCTGGTGCGACCAGGGGGGGAAACTGGTAATAAGCGAAAATATTCCGGCGGCTCGGGCAGCTGACCTAATGGGTAACCGTTTTGATTTTAATACTGCCCGGCAGATCAGCGATGAGCCGGTATATCTACATCTTGATATCAGCGCAGAACAGGCATATACTTTATTTGCAAATATACGGCCGCAAGTGATGCTTCGTCCGACAGAAGCGAACGCGGGTGTTCAGACCGCCGAAGATGACGCGCGAGTACCGTTTCTTCCGTCGTACGCAGCACCCGGTGAAGCTTCCAGCGAAAAAATCTTTTTTATTGATTTTTCCAGTTTATGCACAATGGGATTTGCCGATGAAGTGCCGGGTGACGGAAAGGGCGGCTGGAGTGATGAAGGTCCATTTAATGATATGCGGAACTTTCCGATCGGTAATCAGCGATTTTTCGGTGTACCCTTTAAAATAATAGATCCAAAAACTGGAAATGGACGTACTGTTATTACTCTTTATAGCCCACGCACAACACCGGGCATGCCGAAAAATGCGTTAATACCTGTTAACAAAGATAATTTGCGTGTTCTGTATTTTTTGCATGCTGCTGCCTGGGGCTCTCCTGGAAACATTGGTGATTATACCATTCGATACAATGACGGCAGTGAAGAAAAGATATACATTATGATTCCGGATAATAATAATAACTGGTGGAACGGGCATAATTCCAAGGAGATATCAAAACCGGTTTCGGTAAGAGTAACAAATACCAGTACCGGCAAACCGGCTTGGCGGTACGTGCGGATACTGGAATGGGAGAATAAAAAGCGGGATGTACCGGTAAAAGAAGTGTTGTTTTCTTCAGCCGGAGGTAACCAGGTTCCGATCCTGATCGCGGTTACCGCTATACAATGGTGAGCATAAAATATTGCAAAGCGCAATGATCCGGCCCCATAGAATTGCTTGCTGTTTCAGTCAGCAACTAACTTGACGGCTCGTTTTTTTTATGAGACAGCATATCGCGAGAAATATGGATTTTTTCGCATAATCATTGAGCAGACAGTCGGAAAGTATCTGCGCTGTGGAATCTTGAAACATGGTTTCGCGCGTATACACTGCCCAAAGTGCGGTAACCAATATTTATTGGCATTCTCTTGTAATAGCTGAATATGCGCTTCTCGTATACCAGACTTTCAATGTTTTTCCGCAGCAAGCGGATTTTATCTTCTTTTCCGGTCGACAATCTTTCCGATACCCGCAGGCTTGCTTCTACGCCATGTGGCGACAGTACGCGTAATAGCTTTTTGTTGAATTTTTTTTACTGGCTGATTACTGGAATTATGT
>DNNS01000558.1 GCA_003497555.1 Spirochaetia bacterium | reverse complement strand
CAAGAAATAAATTTGCACCCAAGCATCGGTTGTAAAAAAAATCATTATAATGGATAATCAAAGCGGCAATCAATTATGCAGCAGTTCAGTGTCAACCTCAATTTTCTTGAATTGATTATCCCGGCAGGATCAAGCGGCGCCATACTGATCGGGCTGCTTTTATTCAGCTATATTTACTGGCGCTGGAATGATAAAAAATATCTGGCAATGATATGTTTTGCCGCCTGTGCTTTTCTTTTTGTCTTTTGCGAAACCTTGGTCATTACCAGCAGTATTACGGGCAGCAGCGCTTTCGGACGGCTCTTTCACAGAATTGAACAGTTAGGCGGAGCTTTTTTTCTGGTTTCACTTCCGTGGCTGTTACACCACGTTTTAATTCTTACACCGCTGTTAAAAAAAATAAATTCCTGTATAATCAAAATCGGCCTGTTTTTTGCAGCCGCAGTTACTGTTATCTCATTTGTTAATCCGGATCTTTTTATTTCTTTTATAAATCACAAGGAGACCTGGCAGAAAATACAATCCGATTTCGGACGCGGACAGGAAGGAATTTTATATATGGTCCGCGATATTTATCTGGGGCTGTTGATTTTTTACAGTTTTCTGATAATTACCCATGACCTGCTGTATTATAAAAAACTGCGTTACACCCTTCCCATGTTTATCGGTATGGCTATTGCCATCATGGGCGCTGTCAATGATACCCTGCATGTTTATTACGGCTACCATATATTTTTATCCGGAATAAATTTTTCCCGTTTTTCCAGCGGCATAACGCTCATGATTCTCTTCAGCATGTTCAGCATCATACGCCAGTTTCTGGATCAGGCGCGCAGTGTGGAACGGGCCTGGATAGAAGTGAACCGCAGCGAGGAACGCTTTGATCAGATCGCCCGTAATATTAACGAAGTATTCTGGCTGATTGATACTGCCGGTAACAAGCTGCTCTACATTAACCCGGCCTATGAAAAAATCTGGGGGCAAAATCCCGAGATCCTGTACACTTCGCCTTCCGCATGGGAACAGGCAGTACATCCTGAAGACCGGTTAAAGGTAACCAATGCTTTTTCTTCCGGAGAGAACTGCTCTGTGGAATACCGCATAATTCTGCCTGACGGAAGCATCCGCTGGATTGCAGATCGACTCAGCCCGGTTGTAGCAGGTAAAAAAAATACGGCTAATTTAGCGCGAATTTCCATTGACATTACAGACCGAAAACAGGCGGAAAGCGATCTGGCATTTTTAGCCTATCATGATCAGCTCACCGGTCTTCCCAACCGCAAATCTTTTCTGGAAAAGCTGGGTGATGCGGTACGCCACTCTGCCCGTACCGGAAATAAAAATGCCCTGTGCTTTATTGATCTTGATTATTTTAAAGAAGCCAATGATAGTTTTGGCCACCAGATTGGCGATAACATATTACAGGAAGTAAGCAAACGTATTCAGTCCGTGATTAGAAATACCGATTATCTCTTCAGAATCGGCGGTGATGAATTTACCCTGATCTTGAGCAGTATTTCAGATTATACGGATGCCGCCCTGGTTGCGCAAAAAATTATTGCTGAAGTTGATCGGCCTTTTTTAATTGATTCCTTTACAATCTATATCGGTGCATCAGTCGGAATTTCCGTATTTCCGCGCGACGGACTTGATGCCAATAATATAATATGCAATGCCGATACAGCTCTTTTTGAAGCAAAAAAAGGTAAAAATATATACAGATATTATGATAATTCCATGCAGGAAGAATCGCGGCACAAACTTGTACTTATCTCCCGCATTAAAGGAGCGCTTAAAAATAATGAATTTCTNNCGAATTTCTGGTATACTATCAGCCTCTGCTTGATGCTGACGGCCGTATTTTCGGCGCCGAAGCCCTGCTGCGCTGGAATGACCCCCAAAAAGGATTAATCCTGCCCGGCGCTTTTATACCGGAAGCGGAAGAATCCGGATTAATAAGCCAACTTGGTGAAAAAGTATTAGCCGAAGCCTGCAGGGCGCTTAAACGATGGCATGAAGCAGGATACAACAGGCTTGTAATATCGGTAAATATTTCCGTGCATCAGTTACGGGAGCCTTCCTTTGTAAAAAAAATATCAGATATACTTGCGGAAACAGGTTTGCTGCCCGAGCACCTGCATCTGGAAATCACCGAAAGCCTTATAATTGAAAACTTTGAAGCCATCCTGAAAAAAATCAATACACTTACCGGCCAGGGCATTCGCTTTTCCATTGATGATTTCGGAACAGGCTATTCTTCCCTTTCATATCTTAAAAATCTTCCGGTACACACTCTGAAAATAGATCGTTCCTTTATTCTTGGCATACCGCACGACGAAAAAGATCTTGCCATAATAAAATCTATTATTTCCCTGGCGCACGGTCTTAAACTTATGATTGTAGCCGAAGGAGTGGATTCCGAGCAGCAGATAAAATTTCTGGTTGAAAACGGCTGTACCGGCCTGCAGGGTTATTATTACAGCCGCCCGCTGCCGGAAGTTGAATTCATGGATTTTATCAGGAACTATTATTAAAATTAAATATTTATATTTTTCTCTATTCTGCACTGTCCGGAAGAGCATATTATATTCCAGACTTTTTCCAGACTTAAAGCTTCCATGCAGAGCGGATTTTCCGCGCGCGGGCAGGATTTTTCCAGGCAGGGTGCGCAGGAAAATTCTTCCCTGATGCTTTCACCGCTATAATAAGGACCTGTCAGTTTTTCATTGGTAGAGCCGAATAAAACCGCCAGGCTTCTGCCGAAAGCCGAACGCAGGTGCGAAAGTCCGCTGTCAACAGTGATCACCAGGCCGGCGTATTTAGCCAGGGCAAAGAGTTCACCCATGGAAGTTACGGCGCATAAATTGACAGTCGGAAAATCAAGCAGATCTTTTAGACATGCCGTAATTAGTTTATCGTGTTCCGCTCCGGCTAAAATAACCGGCAGGCTGTACTTTAAGCGCAGGCGTTTTAATAATTCCGCCCAGCGCTTCAGCGGCCAGAATTTGGCGCTGCCGTAGGAAGAACCGGGGCCGGCTAAAATAAATGTATTTTCCGTAATTTTAAAACCGCATTTAAGCGAGGCGCTGTGTATGTCGTTGTCCAAAACTGCAGGTTCGAGCCTCTCGGGTTTTAAGCCCTGATAATTATAAAAGGCCCGCAGCAGATCAAGATAATATTCTGAGGTATGCATCCGGGCCGTGTTCATATTCCATGATTCTTCCGACAGGCTGCCGGTAAGCAGAAAATTTCTGTGATCACTTGCATAGCCCAGCCGGCCGGGAATACCTGCAAGCCATGATAAAAAGGCTCCTTCCAAAGCCCGCTGCAGAATGAACGCACAATCGAAATGTTCTTTTCTCAAAAAAGAAAGATATGCCAGATGATCGGAAATTTTCAGAGGCCAGGTTCTGCCGATTTCAAAAACCGTAAACCCGGTATTATAAAAAATCCGGGCATTGTGCCGGGGAACGGCAATTACCGCAGGCGTATCAGGGAATAATTTTTTTAAAGCTGACAGGAACGGAAAAATCATCAGGGAATCGCCCAGCCGGTGGTTAACCGTGCGTATTAAAATTTTCCGCGGTAAATCCGTTATTTTATTTTTTTTAATTATTTTCACGATTGTTTCATAAGAGATTTTTCTATCAGTCTGCGGTGAAAAGAGAGCAGTTCGTCGTGATTTTTTCTGCTGCCTTCAATATCCGCCATGAGACGCAGAACCGGCTCGGTTCGCGAACCGCGCATCCAGAGAAACCCTTTTTTTTGGGATTGATCTCCGTACAGGATAACGCGCAAGCCTCCGCTTTCGTCACCGCTGCGGTTTCCTTGTCCTTTTCTTTCCCTGGCGCCTTCATAATTATAAATTTCATATTTTTTAAACAGGCGGTTTTGTCCGGCAAATTCGGGAAATCTTTCCCGCAGATGTTTTTCATATAAGGCTTTAAAGACAGGATATTTTTTTATACGCACTTTCAGCAAAGCTTCGCTTTCAAAAGCGGAAGTCGTGTGAAAAGGACAGGCGGCAATAATGGCTGCAAGCCTTTCGTTAAAAGGCAGAAGCGGATCAATATTAAAACAAGCGGCAGCAGCTGCAAAAAGACTTGTGCCTCGCCCCGAGAGAAAAATCAGTTTAAGCAAGGACATTACCGTACTCAGGGGGTCGCGAACCAGTCCCGGAAAAGTAATATTCCCTCCGTTGCTGCCTTCACCCGCCATGCGTACAATATAACCGTGTTGGTTTTTTATGCGGGCCAGGCCCAGCACATTGGCCTCGCCGGTTTCTGCGGTAAATACCGGAATATTAAAAAAACCGGCAATTTTTTCTATGCGCAGGCTGGTAGCGTCATTAACCGTTACGCAGATTTTTTTAAAACGCCCGGGGAAAAAAATTTTTACAAAAGCCAGCTCGGAAAGAACCGAGAGCATAAAAGTTGACTGTGCGTCCGGATAGATAATTCCGCGCACCGGATCGTTTATTACAATATTGCCCCGGTCTCCGTCGCAATCAGGCACCCAGGCAAAAAAAAAGTTTTTACTGCTCTCGGACATAAATTTACCGGCCGGTTCAAGCGATGTGCCNNGTTAAAATCACAAACCAGGGATGGATGATGATTTATAAGTGTTTTTCGCAACTCTCTGATAAAGTTTACCGGTTGTTTTTTTGTACCGAAAGAAACAATTTCATTCATCAAGGCAGCATAGTGTTTTTCGCATCTTTTTTTTATCAGACTGTTTTCAGCAATATTTTTTTTCAGGTACGGCTGGTTTTGCGGCTTAAAGGAAAGTAAAAACTTTTGCGGATGTTCCGCCAGATAAAATTTTTCAACGCGTTTGATACAGCGCTGCATGACCGGAGGGGTGAAAATTGATCCTTCGCTGCCGCCGGGTTTGATTCCGTTGTATCCGGGCGGATTGTGGGAAGCGCTGATATAGATAAAACCGGTAATACTTTTTTCATACCGTACATACGCTAACAGTTCTCCGATCGCCAAAATGCCGGTGCAAATAGCCCGGCACCCGCAGGCAGCAAGCTGATTATATAATATGTTCTGTATTACCCGGCCGGTCGTTCTGGTATCGCGGCCTATTATAATTAACGGGGCCTTTGAACCGGCTTTAAATTCACAGGAAAGCGCCATGGCCATAGCCGAAAGCAGCTCCTGATCTGCCAGACATAATGACTGCAACATACTCTCTTCGTCTGCATCAGGTGCAAAAATTTTTCTCCATCCGGAAATACTCAGAATGGTTTTAGCCAAATTATTCCGGCGATCTGTCAGGGGAGTAATGAAACAATTCATATAATAAGCTCTTTTAAACCGGTATTTTCCGGAATTGCGATAAATAAAGCGCCGGCACTAAAAATAACGTAAGCGCTGTGGCAAAAAAAAGGCCCCAGGCTAAAGCCAGTACCATGGGCGCAATCATATAATCATAGCCGCCAATGCCATAAGCGGTAGGGAGCAAACCGGCAACAGTGGTTATAGAGGTCATGAGTATGGGGCGCAGGCGAGAGACAGCGCCTTCAACAATTAAATCAATCAGGGGTTTTTCCGGATTCATTTTTGCCTGGCTATTGATAAAATCAACCATTACAATGGAGTCGTTGACTACCACACCGGAAAGACCTAAAATGCCAAGCAGAGCCATCATGGTAAATGCCAGGCCATGCAGGGAAAAAGCAATTATTACTCCGATCATGCCGAACGGAATAGTCACCAAAATAAGTAATGGCTGTAAAAAAGAATTAAATTGCAGAACCAGCAGAAAATAAATGGCAATAACTGCAATAATCATGGCAGCAGCAAAGGATTTCATGGTCTTCATGCTTTCCTGGGTTTCGCCCCGAATTAAAAAACGCAGCGAACCGAATTTTTCCCGTATATCCGGCAAATCGCTGTTAATTTTTTTATACAAAGCTGCCGGAGTTGTTTTTTTATTGTCAATATTGGCGGAAATATTAATAGTGCGGTCTGCATTAAAATGATGAATGCGCTTGACAGAGCGGCTTTCCGTTTTTTTCAGAAAATGTTTTACCGGCACCAGTTTTCCGTACTGGCTGATAATTGCGAGTTCATCAAGAGTAGCTGATGTCTTGCGGTAAGAGTCATCCAGCATCAGCCGGTAGGCAATGCGTTCTTCCGGAGTCTGCTGATAAGTTACCACTGTACCGTTATAGGCAGTGCGTATGGTGCGGGCAATATCGGCAGCAGACATACCGTAACGTGCTGCCAAATCGTAATCAATATTAATTCGGATTTCATCCTTGCCTGTTTCATGATTGTCAATAATATCATACACCCCTTCTATCTGCGACAGGTAATTTTTTAGATATTCCGCTGCAGCAAGCCGTTCAGCATCATTATTCCCGGTAAGTTCAATTTCCAGCGGTCTGCCGGCCGGAGGTCCGCCGTTATCTATAAAAATCTGGCAGTTGAAATCCGGAGCTGATTTTTTAATTCTGGATTTTATTTCTTCAACTGCCGCCCGGCAGGAAATGCGCCGTTCATTTACCGGGGACATATATACCATTACGGTGAAAAAATCTGGATCCGCGGAACCGCCCCAGATATTAAGTCCGATTTGCGTTTTGTGTGACTTGATTACTGATTTGGGATAATCGGAAAGTATTTTTTCAATTACCCGCAGATCATCAGCGGTCTTTTCCATGGAGCTTCCGCTTTTACTATGCCCCTCAATCCAGAAAAACCAGGCCTGGTCTTCATCAAACATGATGAATTTCATGTTAACGGCGGCATGAAACACGCTGGCTGCCAGGATAATGACGAATATTGCTATCATTTTATTTTTGTTATGCAGGGCTTTCTGCAGCAGGGGCCGGTAATTTTTTTCCAGCCACACGAATAATTTTTTATCGTGAATTTTTACCGGTGTGTTCTGGTCAATCCCTCTTGTTTTTTTGGTATAGGCCAGATGTTCCGGCAGGATAAAAAAGGCTTCAAACAGACTTGCGGTAAGGGTAAAACCTATTACCACCGGTATTTCGCGGGAAAAATCTCCGACCATTCCCTCCATAAACATTATTGGGATAAAGGCAATTATAGTTGTGGCAATCGTGGAAATTACCGGCTGATAAATTTCATGAACTCCCAGCAGGGCTGAATCTTTCCAGGAAAGACCGGCCAGACGATGGCGGTAGGTGTTTTCGGCAATAATAATGGAGTCGTCAACCAGCATGCCGAGGACAATTATAATCCCGCAAAGAGAAATTACATTAATAGTGACTCCTGCAAGTTTCATCAGAGCGAGGGTCATAAAAATGGAAACCGGCAGACCGGCTGCTGTCCACAGTGCGGTCTTGAAATTCAGAAACAGGAACAAAACCAGCATAACCAGGGCAAGTCCGATAACAGCGTTGTTGATAACAATTGAAAGCATGGAGGCAGTCTGTTCTGACATGTCGTTTAAAAATTCAAAATTTATACCGCGGGCTGCAGGAGTTGTCCTGAATTTTTCAATGGCTTTTTTTATTTCTTTTACAGCAGCAATGATATCGGCATTTTCTTTTTTGATTACGGAAAGGGAAAGTCCGTTATGCCCGTTATAGCGGATCATGCTGGATTTTTTTTCAAAGGAATCGGTAACAAGGGCAATGTCGCCTAAAAGCACGCGTTTACCGTCAGGATTACTGCGCAGAATAACGTTCTTCACATCATCAAGCGTGGTAAAACGCGCTACCGTGATTATTTCTTTTTCTGCCAGATACGATTGCAGACTGCCGCCCGAAAGATTTAAATTCCGGCTCTGCAGAATACGGCTTATTTCCACAAAGGATATTTCGCGCTCTTTCATTTTATCAAGATTGACCTTGATTTGTATTTCACGATCGCTGACGCCGCCGGTTTCCACGGAATTTACGCTTTCCAGCTGCTGCAGGATTTTTTTCAGACGCCTGGTGCGCTCTACCAGTTCATGCTCGGTTAAGCGGTCGCTCCAGAGAGCAATTTCAATAATGGAAAAATTCTGTACCTTCACTTCATAGATTTCAGGACGG
>DNNS01000563.1 GCA_003497555.1 Spirochaetia bacterium | reverse complement strand
TTTCGTAGCCGGCTGATAACTGCAGAAAATTTTATTTTTTGCCTATGAAACAGTGTTAATAATTATCGTTTATAAGAAAATTTACTATTCTGATTGTCCCTGTCATAAGTTTTAATCTTAGTATATGTTTGCCGGGCGGAATTCCGCAAGCCAGCATTTTTGTCCATGGTAAATGCAGGTTGTGCGACCATTTGGTAAAAAGATTTAAAATTCCGGATAATCCATTGTCAATACTGTAACTGATCTTTCCGCACTCAGGGNNCCGATACCTGTACCGGTGAAAGGAACTGTGAGCAAAGCCCCTGTCTTTGCAGATTCAAGAACAGGAATTTCGGTAAATCCGGGTCTCACAGCCGCCTGATCATGCGGCTGCCAGGACATTATATATTTCCAGTTATCGTCAACAGCAATATCTGATATATTTTTAATTGTACCTTTATAATAACTGTATCGATCCAGAGCTTCGGGAAGCGTATAAACGGTATTTTTTTTTCTATGAGGATTTTTTTCCGACCAGCAGGCATCTAAAACGCGGAGTATGGAGGAAGCATATATTTTATGCCCGAATAGGGAAGGATGCAGATCTTTAAAATCTTTATCCCAGGAAAATTCCCCTGCTGCAATGCGTTCACAGATTTCACAGGCCAGGTCCAGGGAAGGAATATTGTAGTGAACAGCAGCTTTTTCATGCTGCGTAATAACAAGCGGTTTTCTTCCGGAACGATAGTCTGAAAGTTTGTCAGGATCGGCAAAATGAAGCATTAAAATATCAATTGAAGGATTATCCATACGCGCCCGGCGTATTATCCCTTCCATACCGCGCAGCATTTCACATGCAGTTCTGCCGTTTGTGGAATCATTTACCGCAGCTTCCACAAAGAGCAGATCAACCGGACCGTTTTTCAGAACATCACGGCAGTAACGGAAAGCATGAAAAGTCGAGTCTATGGAAGGAACACCGGCATTGATAAATTCAAGATCAGTATCCGGAAATTGTTTTTGCAGAGCTTCTGTTATAAGATTGCTCCAACCCTGCATGTGGGTAATGGAACCGCCGAGAAAGGCAATTCTGCCTTTTTTTTTCCGGGTGAAGGCCGAATAACTGTTTGCCAGTCCGTCTCTGATTTGATAATAATCATATCCGTATGGTACTATCTTCGGATCAGGCAATATCCATGGTTTTCTCAGGCCGGAACCGGTTTTATCAAGGATGAAATCAACAATCGGCGCAGGATTTTCAAGACTATGCGGATGATGAAGGCCAAACGGTTTAATTATTACTTTTACAGGACCGCCCATATTGCTGTATCGTTCTGCAACAACAAGGGTATTTTCGGTAATCGGCACAATCTCATCACATGCTCCGGCCACAATTATTATCGGAACAGATGCATCAGCCATTACAGCAAGGTGATCAATAGGGGAGGGGATTGATAAAATTTGGGTCTCATTTTTATTGTAAATTTTCAGGCATTTTTCCCAATCAGCAGAAGAACCGGGACCGATCCCGAAACCTCCGGGCCAGCTGCGTATATCGCATACCGGCGCATCTGCGTAGATACAGGCAGTGTACTCCGGATGTCTGATTGCCCAGTTAAAGGCAAAAAGACCTCCGCGGCTAAATCCTTCCAGCGCTGTTTTTTCAGAGAGTCCGTATTCACTGCGCAGAAATAAATAAAAATCATCCATAACATCAAGCGCTTCAGGAGCTCCATACATATTCTGAACATTTATATAGGCAAGATGAAAACCGCATGAAAGCAGCTCCAGATCAACAGCAGGCCAGGAGTTAAAAAATTCAGTTCTCCATATCCAGTTTTTCCGGGGAATATCAATATCGGGCAATATAAGGATACAGTCTCTATTTTTAAATGAAAAATCAAGGCGTTTATAGCCATTCCACAAGGAACAAGCAACGGACATAACAGTGTCTCTTTTATAATATAAAATATATCATAAAAGAAATTTTTTATAAAATTCGAAAAAAACTGTTTGATGAAAAAATAACATCATCACCCGCGCCGGTTATTCCTCCGGGTGTGTACAGATCCGTTACCGGGGAAATTATCTGGGCGTATGGGGAAAAAGAAAAAGCGCTGCTTACAATAAATACTCCGAAATATCAGGCTGCGGCCGGAAGGCTCGATAAAGTCAGGGTACAGCTTGATAATATCAGCGCTGCTTTTGATCAGCACGGAGCCATAACCGCCATAGCGCTTGACGATATGACACTTTCCATGTCAAAAAGCATATTGCTGACAACAGTCAGCTCTTTCCGCAATACAGGTATGATATCGGAAATCAGAAACAGCGGCCCTGCTCACTTACAGGGAAAGCTTGTCCGGGAAGTTGGTACAGCTCCGGTACTGTTAAAAAGAATACGAGGCGAACTGGTTTTTACTTCAGCTCATAATAATATTCCGCGCGTTGCCGCAGTTATGACTGACGGAAGTCTGAAAAATATTAACGGAGTGCAGAGTAAGGCCGGCGATAAAATGCAGAATATTGTAATTCCGCTCGGTACGGAAAATTCACCCTGGTACTGGGTTGAATTTTAGAATTTATGATGATGCCGGCAAATAGAGCTTTCAACATGGCATAGACTGTTTTAAAGCTTATTATTACTGAAAGGCAAGCAAATCCAAGGTGCTTTAAAAGACTATTTTCTGATTTTTTTCATATACACAGCAGTAACTTTAATGTATAAACTCAGATTTTTTTTTTCATTTAATTTTATAATCTGAGTGGATACGAAATATTTATCTCACAAATTCCCACTTGTCACTTTTTTGAAGTGGGAATTTGTGAGGCAATAAGAATAATTGCAGATTTTTCTTTTTAAGAATATAATGAAATCAAAAACAGGGCGGAAACTTCATGATAAATTCCAGTCTAAAACAAACAGATCCTGACATCTACTCGGTAATCAATAAAGAACTTGAAAGACAGCAGTACAATCTCGAATTAATCGCTTCGGAAAACGCTGTCAGCCGGGCAGTAATGGAAGCCTGCGGCTCGGTATTAACCAATAAATACGCAGAAGGATATCCCGGTAAACGATATTACGGCGGATGCGAGTTTGTTGATGAAGCCGAAGCCTTGGCAATAAAACGCGCCCGGGAATTATTTCAGGCCGAACACGTTAATGTTCAGCCGCACTCCGGAAGCCAGGCTAATATGGCAGTATATTTTTCCTGCCTTAAACCCCAGGATAAAATTTTAGGTATGGATCTATCCCACGGCGGGCATTTAACGCACGGTTCGCCGGTAAATTTCTCGGGAATATTTTTTAATATCAGGTTTTACGGAGTTGATCCGGCAACTGGCCGTATCGATTATAAAAAGCTTGAAGAAACCGCCCGTGAATTCAAACCTAAAATGATAGTTGCCGGAGCCAGCGCCTATCCGCGCGCTCTTGATTTCAGGGCTTTTTCCGAAATCGCAGCAGGCTGCGGCGCCATGCTTATGGTCGACATGGCTCACATTGCCGGTTTAGTCGCAGCCGGACTCCATGAATCTCCTGTGCCCTATGCGGACTTTGTTACTACCACAACACACAAAACCCTCCGCGGCCCCAGGGGGGGCATGATATTATGCAAATCCAAGTACGCTAAAGAAATCGATAAATTTATTTTTCCCGGAATCCAGGGCGGGCCGCTGATGCATATAATAGCCGGCAAGGCTGTTTGCCTTAAAGAAGCATTGGGCGATGATTTCCGCAATTATCAAAAACAGGTAAAATCCAATGCCGCCAGTCTGGCCCGGGCTTTATCCGAACGCGGTTTCAACCTGATCAGCGGGGGAACAGACAATCATCTGATGCTCGTGGATTTGCGGAATAAAAACACTACCGGCAAAGAAGCCCAGACTGCCCTGGAAAAAGCCATGATCACAGTAAATAAAAATACCATCCCGTTTGATCCTGCCTCGCCCTTTGTCACCAGCGGCATCAGAATCGGTACTCCTACTGTAACCACCCGCGGCATGAAAGAACCGGAAATGTCAATAATAGCCGATAATATAACAAGCGCCATTGAAAATAAAAATAACGATTCAGCCCTTGAAAGTATTAAAAATAATATACGAAAATTATGCCAGAAATTTCCACTTTATGCCTGAACGCATTATTAACCGCGGGGAGTAAAAATTTATAATGAGCGATGTTCAGCTCGCACTTGCCAATTTCAATGCCGGCTCCTATATCATGGTTGAAGGTAAAGTTGACAGCGATTATTTTTTTATAATCAGAACCGGGCAGGTTAAAACCCTGCGTGAAGTTGCAGTTGCCGGTGAAGGCAACAAAGTCATAAATCCCGGAGATTTTTTCGGAGTAATAGGAGCCATGACCGGACATCCGCGCGAGGAATCGGCCGTAGCTGCCAGCCAGGTTTCGTTAATTGCGGTAAAAAAAAACCAGTTCGGTCTGCTGATTCAGAAAAATACTCCGCTGGCCTTAAAGATCATCATGTCGTTTTCGCAGAAACTGCGTTTTTATGACGGTGAACTGACCAAACGCACCTTAAAAACCCAGCATGTAGAAGGTGACCCGGAAAACCTTTTCCGTATTGCCGAATATTATTACAAACAGAATAATCATACAATTGCATCCTACGTATTCGGGCAGTATCTTGCCCTTAATCCCCAGGGAGCAAACATTCAGGCTGCCAAGGAAAAACTGGTAAGCATTACTGCAGCGCCCCAGCAGGTACAAAGCGGTTTTAGCCGTACAATTAAAGACGGGGAAATGCTTTTTTGTGAAAATGAACCCGGGCACGAGCTCTTTATCATTCAGACCGGAAAAATTAAAATCACCAAGATTATCAATGAGCAGGAAATTTTAATTGCTGTTCTTAATCCCGGGGATATTTTCGGAGAAATGGCCCTGCTGGAAAACAAACCCCGCAATGCTTCGGCTATCGCTTTCGGCGAATGCCAGCTGATGGCAGTTAACCGCGAAAACTTTAATAAAATTGTCATACAAAACCCCCAGCTTTCCACACGACTGATTCAGCTTTTAAGCGAACGCGTATGGACGGTTTACAGACAGCTTGGCAATCTTCTGTTAGGTAAACCCATAGCCAGGGCGTTTGATTTCCTTCTGCTCGATCTGCAGAAGAATCATATCAAAACCGAACCCAAAAAAGCTCATATGTTCGGCTTCGGAGCTAAGGAAATTATTAAATTTTTAGGGCTCGATGATCTTAACGGAAATCAAATAATTCATGATCTTCTGAAAAATCCCAAAATTTCAATACGCAATGATAAAATTTACTGTGAAGACATTGAAGATATCAGCAAACAGGTACAGTTTTATCAGAAAATGCAGATACTTGACGACAAACGGCAGGCTGCCAAACTGAAAGCATAATGAAAAAGTTTGCCATCCTGCTGTCAGCAGCCGTGTTTTTTTTTTTATCATTTGCATAATTATTATCGATGAAAAAACCGTATACGGTTTTCTGAATCAGGCGCTTCAAAAACGCTGGGGTTACGGTTTCACTTATAAAAAATTTTCATTTCATCCTCTGCATGGAGCTGTTTTTAATGATGTTCAGGTTTTAAAGGCGCAGAAAAAAATCGCTTCGGCCCGATCTCTGAAATTCGGTTACACCATAGATTTTTTTGACAGTAAAAATAAAATTACCATCCAGGCTGCCAAACCGCAGATTACCATGACAGGCATGACGCTTAAACTGGAAAAAAATATGGTCTTTAAACCGGTCCAAAGTCCGCTTGCTTCAGGAAGCCGGAGTTATCCCGGTCTGTTATCTTTTTTAATACGGGGCATCGAACGCATCAAACTTGAAAACTGTATTCTGGATTATAACCGGCTAACAATAATCTTCAGCGGTGAAACTGATTTAAATTTTTATACCGGTAATATCAAATTAGGGGGAATCGGTACGGAAATAAAAGGTTCTCTGCCTAACCGGCAGTTCAGTATTTCCTCCCAGGCGGAAAAAGAAATTTTACCCGGCTTTCATGTTTTTCTTGCCGCCCAGGGCAATTACTCCGGAGCGCAGATTGATATTGGCGTATTTGATCTGAAGATATTCCCAGTAAAAAACCGGGGAATATCCGATTATGCGCTGGCTTGCGGCGGACAGGCTAAGTTTGACGAAAAAAAAATTTCAATTACGGCTCATTGCCAAGGCCGGGCGCAGGCAAAAATTAATCTGACCGCAGATTGGGAAAAAAATTTTTCCGGTCTTGATAAAATGATAATCTATTTATCGGATATTAAGTCCGCTCCGGTTTCCTGTTCGCTGGCTGAATTCAGAGGCGCATTCAGAAATAAAGTTTTTTCCGGCCGTGTATATGCGGAAAATACTGCTCTGCAGATTCCGTTTTTGACTGAAAATACGGAAATTCCGTCAGCGCAATTTCACCTTTCGGGAAATTCCATAAATATGGAGTCCGCATACGCCATAGCCGGGAAAAATCACGCAAAAATCAGTATGCAGTATAATCATCCTGGTGTATTTTATCTGTTTATTAATGATAGTCATATCTATCATGAACTCTGGAATCTTGAAAACAAAAAAACGCCTGCGCTGCAGATTACCGCCACAGCTGTAGTTTCCAATTCCGAATATATAATTAACGGACGAACTCTTGCGGTAAACAGACTTGAAGTATTCTATCGCGATAAAAATTTATTTTTAACCAATGCATTATCCGCTATGGCCGGCGGCAAGATCTGCTGGCACGGCAGTCTGCTGGCGGGTTCCGGTATGCAGGCTTCCGGAATTTTCAGCAATCTGAATCTTGGCGAAATTATACCGCTGCTGCCTGAATTAAAAATCAATCCGGAATGCCGGGCGGAAGGAAAATTATCCGGAAAATTTGATTTTTCAGGATATCCGGGACCCGAACTGCGTACACGTCTTTTTTTTACCAATGTGCTGCTGACTGATTATTTTTTACAAAAAAATATCTGGAAAATTATCGGTAATAAAAGCGCGGAAGATTTTTTTAATTTTATCAGGGCGGAGGTAGCCTGGATACATAATAAATTAATTATTGAAAACGCCGAATTTATTACCCAGAGTTATAAAGCCGGTTTATCCGGGGAATATTCATCCCGAAGCAATTTTCGATTCAGGGCTGATTTGTCAATCAGCGATGATTTTAAAAATACCTATATCGCCAACCCGGTTTATCCTCTTTTCCGGAGGCAGGGTGAATTCAACATAATTACATTGTATCCGCGCTATGAAAATGAAAAGTTTAAATTGTTCCGGGAATAAAATTCTGTTTATTACCGGATACGGCGGCCGCTACGGTTCCGGGCATTTTATTAGAAGCAGACGCTTTGCAGCCGGCAGCGGGGAATGCGCCGTACTGCTGCTGCTTAAACCCGGAAAAAAACCTGAATATTACAGTGATTTTCAGGCGGCAAACTGGGATCAGGCATGTAAAATGGCAGCTGAATACAGTCCGTCAGCGGTTGTATTTGACTGCCGGGAAATTCCTTCGGGTATTGTAAAAAAAATTCGTTCTTTTTCCGCTGTAATTATCATAGACAGCAGGGGAGGCGAAACCGTACTGGGCGACATTATTGTATCGTCGCTTATGCTTCCTTGTGCAAATCTCCTTTCCAATTTTACAGGCCTGCCGTATCT
>DNNS01000655.1 GCA_003497555.1 Spirochaetia bacterium | reverse complement strand
TTCGTGAACTTCGTGTTATTTTTCAAAATTTTAATTATTCATGCAGCAGTGATATCATTTGCTGCGCGGTCTTTTTATTAATTCCGGAAACCAGTAATAATTCTGCCGGGGGTGCGGTAATAATATTTTTAATCGTACCAAAGTGCCCAAGCAGAATTTTTGCTCTTTTGGGACCTATTCCCGGGATGCCCTGTAAAACGAATAATTTTCTGGCTGTAATACCGCGCGGGCGGTAGCCGGGTCTGCGATAATGTTCTGCTGTGTGTCGTTCGCATTGCAGGGCAGCATGATAAATAATATATGCTGTTTCTGCCGGGCCTTCTGAATAAAACACAGGAATACCGAAAACGATACCAATTGAAATCAGGGCTCCCTGTACGGCTTCAGGGGATACAAAATTTTTACTGCCGGTCTCGATAATAAAAGCAGTTTTTAATTTACTTGCGGAAAGCCTGCCTGCCTGATGAAAAAGCCTGCCGTCAATTATTGATACAGAGAGATCACTTTGTGTTTTACGTTCGATTATTAAATGTCTTTCTGCTATATAATCGCCTATGGGAAGACGCTGACGCAATACAGTTACACCAGAAAATTTACGAAGCTCATCACTTACGCGTGCATCGGATTCACGATCATCAGCAAGAATTGTAATCATTTGCTGTACTCTACAAAACAAAAAGAAAAAAAGTTATAAAATTCCACAGATGAAACGCGCATTTTTAAAATTGATTCAAACGGCTATAAAATTGATATTTTTTTGAATCAGGATTTACAACTGCACTTTTCAGCGTTTAAATGTACAGTGGGAATTTACCCTGCAGTAATTCCAAAGCAATATTATACCAGAAATTTACCAGGTAAAGTGACAGTAAAACAACTGCCCTGCCCCGGCGTACTTTCGCAGGTAACGCTTCCTCCATGCATCAGTACTATTTTTTTTACTATGGAAAGGCCGAGACCGGTTCCGCCCTTTTCCCGTGAGCGGCTTTTATCAGCCACAAAAAAGCGGCTGAAGAGTTTATCTATATTGTCTGCCTTGATGCCCACACCGGAATCTTTTACCCTGATTACGGCATTATGATCAGCATAGTCTGCGGTAATTTCAATTTTCCCATAATCGGTATATTTGACCGCATTATCAATAAGATTGACGAATACCTGTTCAAGTCTGAACTCATCGCCTGCAATCATCAGTTCGCCGGGAATTTTATTTTCAAGAAGCAACTTTTTTTCTGCAGCTTTTTGCGATACCAGGCTAAAGCATGAATTAATTATCTTTGACGGATTTACCGGTTTGATTTCCAATTTATAATTTGGTTCTTCAAGCGAACCAAGAGTAAGAATATCAGCTACCAGCAGCGCCAGACGCTGTACATTTCGGCGTATAATTTCCATGAAGTGAGAAAGACGATCTGTATCCGGCACTTTCTGACCCAGCAGATTAATTACGGTTTCTACAAAACCGTTTATGGAAGTCAGCGGTGTACGCAGTTCATGCGAGAGGTTGGAAAGAAAAGTACGCTTATTGGTTTCAAGGTGAACGCGTTCCGTAATATCATGAAAAACAAGAATAGCCGTATTCCTCTCTGGGACCCAAGAGCAGCAGGCAAGATAGGTCTGCTGCCCGAAAGTAATTTCCGCGTTAAAGGATTTTTTACCGGTGACTGCAGTATTGATAAATTCATTGCTGGCAGCATCGCGGATTTCTTCCCAGAAAGCATGACTACAGCGCAGCCTGGTTTTAAACAGGCTTTCTGCCGGAGGATTAAAAAGAATTATTTTCCCGTCAGTCTGGACCACGAGAATTCCCTCCTGCATGGCATTAATCACTCTGGCAAGCTCGGTTTTTTCCGTCTGCAGCTCGGAAAACAAACCTTGCAGATGGGATATCATACTGTTCAGACTTTCAAAAATATTGTCAAATTCGGAATAGGTACGGGTATAACGGCAAACGGAAAAATCGCCGCTGCCGATTCGGGCTGCCTCGCCTGAAAGTACTGTGAGCGGAGCACTGATTATTTTTGCCCAGAAAAAAAACAAAAACAGGCAGACAATGAAAAATATCATGCAGAACAGCAGGAACCGGTTATTGAATTCACTCAGATTTTCGTCCAGGTTTTTTAATTCATATAAAGCTCCCGCCATAACACCGCTGCCGCTTTTTTTACTCACATAAAGAAATTCTGTTTTTTTTTCATGAGAATAAAAAATAGAAACACCCTGTTTTGCCAGTCCGGTTCTGCCAAATTCTGCGGGAAATGATTTTTCCACAGTCTGGGTATCGTAAATAATATCTCCATCCGCATGGAAAATTATAAACCGTACTCTTTCGCCGGAAGCGGAAAGCATATTACAGGTTTTTTCGAAATCAGTCTGCCCGTTTTCAAGCCGGGTATGAAGAAAGAATACCTGTTTTTCAAGATTTGCAGTTATTATTTTTATAGCTGCTTTTCTGAAAAGAAATCCGGCTGTAAATCCTGATATAATGACTGTGCATACAAAAATCACCAGATAACCGAAAAAAAGCCTCCGGGTAAAGGATTTTACCCGCATGGCCTAGTCTGCCTTAATAACAAGAACAGATGCCTTGTCATGCAGGCGGTAGCCCACACCCCGGACATTTTCCACCAGATTTCCGGTTTCTCCCAGTTTCATACGCAGATGCCTAATATGAACATCAATAGTCCGATCGATTGAATAACGATCGTCTCCCCATAAAAACGAAAGAATCTGTTCACGGGAATAAACCCAGCCGGGATGAGCAGCAAGTGCGGAAAGAATTTTGAGTTCGGTAATAGTAAGTTTTATTTCCTTCTGGCGGACAAAAAGCCGGTAACGCTGCAGATCAATTACTATTTCCTGTTCATAAGCAGGCCCGGTTTCAGCTTCGTTTTGGGAAGAATAACGGCGCAGTACGGCTTTGACGCGCGCGCAGAGTTCAGCAGATGAAAACGGTTTGGTTATATAATCATCAGCTCCAAGTTCAAGGCCAAGAATGCGGTCAAGTTCATCGCATTTGGCTGTAAGCATAATGACCGGGAGGTTTGCGGTTTTTACAGACTCGCGCAGTTTTCTGCAGATTTCAAAGCCATCCATTCCGGGAAGCATAATATCCAGAATTACAAGATCAGGAACTTTTTTTTCGATGGCATTAAAAAAATCTTCACCGCCGGTAAATCCTGAACTGGTAAATCCTGCGGCATCAAGCGCTGTACATACAAGTTCATTTATGTCTTTTTCATCTTCTACAATAAAAACCATTTTGTTTATCTCATTGTTTAAAAAGTTTTTCTTTTGAAAATAACAGATAATTGTTAATTTTTGATTAAGCCCGGTGTTCCGCTTGTTAAAAAACTTCTAAA
This sequence comes from Spirochaetia bacterium, assembly GCA_003497555.1. Taxonomy (GTDB): domain Bacteria; phylum Spirochaetota; class UBA12135; order UBA12135; family UBA12135; genus UBA12135. The sequence goes on along the minus strand of DNNS01000655.1, from coordinate 810 downwards.
CAGGCAGTCAATATCTGAAAAGACCGTATATTGATAAACCGCACCGATAAATGCCGCTGAAAAGTAATCTTCAAAGTTACTGAGATTTTCCCTGTTTTTTATTAAATCCGGATGGTTATTGCAATTACCGATTTCCAAACAGGCAAAATTTTCCGGGTCAGCTGCCAGTTTCCTGCCGAGTTTTGAGGCGGCATTAATTTCATAAAGCGAGAAATTTTCAAACAGATAAATACGAAAAATTTTCTGATTTTTTTTTACAGCTATCAGATATCTTATGGTTTTACTTTCAGGGAAAAGTCTTGAAATTTCCCGGAAAGTTGCCGGGTCTGCGGAAGAGCCGATAAAAAAAATACACATTGTATCAGAAGCGGCGCCGGCCAGGAAAGCAGCCTCGCTGCGGGACAGAGGACTATCCAGACAGATAAAATTGGTTATACGGCTCCCGGTTGGCGCCTGATAAAGCGAAGCCTGCCGGAAGGCATCGAGAAACATTTTAAAGCGGAATTGTCCTGTAGCCTGTGCATGTAGTAAGGTATTATAATCTTCCCTGCTGCGCTGCCCCGGTGGAAGCAGAAAGATTTTTTCTCCGGCCAGACTGAATCCGGAACCAATCTCTGACAACCGCGGTATAATCCCGGCTTTTAGTTCGCGGAATTCATTATAAAAACTGCCTGACGAGTCAATGGTTAAAAAAATTTCCGGCCAGAGTGAAGTAAAAAACAGTAAATATAGAATACCGTTTCGATACATTGCCGGTGATTTTATCATGAGTTCGGGATGTTTAAAACCTGTCTGTTCAAACCGGGTGCA
>DNNS01000071.1 GCA_003497555.1 Spirochaetia bacterium | reverse complement strand
TGTCGGTACAGGAAGAAACCGTCGGATTATTATTCATATGCCAAACTCCGCAATAATCATTGGTCCACACACCGGCTGCATTCTGTTCATCGGATTTTGTTACGTCAAAGTACATATATATTATATTTGAATTTACTTCAGCGGAATCAAGCAAGGGCATTCTGATCCAGGCAATAAGCGTTCCCGAATACTGGTCAAAATACTCTACTTCATGATCAAGCCTGGTGATGCCGTCAACCAGGGTAAACATCATTTTATAGGTATTGTTGGAATAATAATACCGGAAATATTGGTGGTTGGAAATTACCAGCAGCAGGGGAAAGTTAGTCAGATCATTTCCGGCTGCATAATTATTGGTAATGGCCTGCCGGAATGCCCAGTTGGAACTCCACGCCGGATGCAGGACCCCGGGAAATACCGTTAATAAAATAAAAGTTGTTAAAAAATTTTTTACCATGTTTTCTGAAATTTAAAAATACTTGGTATTAATTATTATCCGAATTTCAGAAAAAAGACATGGTTTTTTTTGATCTTAATATGTAAAAAAAAGTACTTTTTATAAATTATTGATGAATAAATTGCATACCAACATCGGGCTTACGAACATCTGTCAATCATTGCTGCTGATAAAACGGCTGACCGTATCGAGCTTATGATATCCGCAAATTCGAAAGTTTTGGCGATTTTGAATATTTTTACCGGCATAAATGATTAGCCCTCTTTTTGCCGTCAATTCGGCACTGAAGTTTTTTTGAAAATATTCCAAGCCTTTAAAGTACTCTGAGGATATAGTTTCTCCGGATTTGATCTCAACCGGAAAAGGCACGCCGCCGTCCAGATAGATTAAATCAACTTCATAACCCGAACTTTCACGGAAGAAAAAAAGATTGTTTGAAAGGCCTCTGTTGTACCGCTGTTTTAATATATCCAGAATAATAAAATTTTCAAAAAGGTTTCCGCGCAGAGGATGATTTTTTACATGTTTATGATTCTCAATCCCGAGCAGATGTGAGGCCAAGCCGACATCATAAAAATACAGCTTGGGAGATTTTATCAGACGTTTCCCGGTATTGGTAAAATACGGGCGGAGTAAAAAAACAGTATAGCTTGCCTCCAGTATACTCAGCCATTCCGAGGCTGTCGTATGACTGATGCCGGTATCATTCCCGAGCGAAACAAGATTTACAATCTGGCCGGTACGTCCAGCGCAGAGGCCGATAAATTTCTGAAACAGGGAAAGGTTGTGAATATGCGTTATTTTTCGAATATCCCTTTCAATATAGGTAGCCAGATAATCAGCAAGAGCCCGGACCGGTTCTATCTTCTGGTCGAAAAGGCGCGGATAAAAGCCGGTATATAAAATATTATCGACTGAGTCCGGTAGAAAGGCGCCTTTGATCTCTTGGTAAGAAAAAGGAAGCAGTCTGATTATAGCGGTTCTGCCTGCCAGCGACTGGGAAACCGTTTCCATTACTTCGAATTGCCTGCTGCCGGTCAGTACGAACATACTGTTTTTTTTAATTTCATCAATATGCACCTGAATCCAGGATGTCAGACCGGGAACGTTTTGAATTTCGTCAAAAATTGCGCCCGCGCTGTATTCATTAAGAAATCTTTGCGGATCATCAGTAGCGTATTGCCGTGTTTCCAGATTTTCCAGATTGACGTAAGGCAGCCGGGGAAAGGTATTTCGGACCAGCGTGGTTTTCCCGGACTGGCGCGGACCGGTAACAGTTACAACAGGATATTTTTTAAAACATGATTTCAGATAAGAGGTGACGTTTCTGTGTATCATACTTGTATTATGGTATTTATATCATAATATCAAAAAATGATTTTTGCAAATTGCAGATATTATCTGCAATTTGCAAAAATCATTAAATTGCCGACTATTGCTCTTGTTTATTTATCGCGCTTACATCCCGGCGGCAAAACCGCCGGGATGTATACCACAAAGCAGTGACATTGTCCGGCTGGGTATACCCTTTCAGCAAGAAAAAGCCTAGCATTTGCTAAGAGCAAAGCGGGCAAAATCATTGCTGATCGGGATAAGCGCAAATTATTCTTCCGCTCATATTAAAACACCCTCCGACGTTTCACGTTGTTCAGCGCGAAGCGCTGATGCTCTTGGCACAGGGTATTTTATAAACGGCAATAATTACTGCCCGCTTTCTTCCAGCAGAATCCTGCCTATATATATTACCGTGGCTGATGGAAATTTTCCCAGCCGGAAATTAGGCGTACGTACAACCGGATAGTCGGCATTTGCTGTAAAACTGAAACTGACGAGTTTCCATTCTTCGCTGAAAGGCCCGGTATACCACGCTCCTTTATCATCAGCAACCTGGGTAAAAGGAGGTGAACTGTTCATAACCATGGCATCTATTTCTAAATTTCCGGGCGCCGTAGCCCTGATCCAGAAGGAAAGACGGTATGGTATACCTGCACTCATGCCTTTTGCCGGTTTAAATGAAACCTGCACGGCGGAGGGAGTCGATTTGGCGGACTGCCTGAGAATATGAACTTTTAAAACTCCCTTGCCTTCAGGATACTGCTCACTGCTGTCAGGAGATATCTCAACCTGGGCATCAGGATTGGTATACAGCTCATGTTTAAAACCATCTGCGGAATCCTGGTATTTCCATTCCTTTACGATTTTCCATGTTATGTCAATCTCCCGGTTAAATAACCTGTATTTATCCAGAAAAACAGCAAGCAGGGTGTTTATCTCGGCAAATGTTTTAGGCCTGGGATTAGAAAGCATGAACCAGGGTATACCTTCCAGCGCATATTTATCGTAATAGTTTGTTAAAGAGATCAGGTCTCTGGAATATTCTTCCATACCGTTTGAAATCAGCGTTTTAATTTCTTTTTTATTTTCGCCCGTTTTTCCGCTGCCTGCCCGTGAAGCGGTAATTGCAGCACTGATCCTGGCGCAATTATAGTGATGCCTGAGTAAAATGTGAAGATCCGCATAAGTGCGGAGCATACTGCTTACAAGCTGTTCGTAAGAAGAAAGTCCGGTTTCACTGCGGGAGGGCGGTTCGGTAATGCGGATTTTTTTATCAGCAAGCCCGGTCAGGGCGCGAAATGCTTTTTCACCGGCTTTATACTGCGCCAGGGCATGGTCAGGGTTAATTGACCAGTTATCTCGCGCCGTAGGACAGGAATTACGAATCGCCTCGCTCAGGTACGGCGCAGCATCGGTTCCGTATAAAAGCCTGCATATTCTTTCCAGAAGATCGTTCATCAGCATGGGCGGTTTCTCAGTGCCGTTTAATATTCTCCACGCGTCAATAGGGCTCTGGNNTACCTGAACCCGGAGCATTCACATTCCAGGTGTATTCTGCAAAACTGTACTGGCTGGGAATAAGTACCGGTCGCGTTCCTGCTGTCAGACAATCGCATGCCATTTCATTTTTTCTTCCTCCCCATGCGCTTTTCAGAAAAGCTATATCAGGCGAAAACACCTGCGCCCTCCAAAACGTTCCCGGCGACCACCAGACCGCAAGCGGCTGCCTTATGGTTTGTCTCCATGACTCAAAAGCTGCCTGGGACCCTTCGCGCCGGCAAATAAGAACTTCCGGCGGAAGAAATCCGGATAAACGGGTATAAAAAGAATTAATATCTTTATTCGCTTCATAATTTAAATTACGGCCGCTATAGGGATGAAATACAAACTGTACCAGGGAACCGGGCGAACCATTCGTGACTGCCTGATAAATTTTTCCGGAAATATAGGCATCAGCCCGGGCGTGATCATCGCCCCAGCGCTGTTGATCAGATGCACTTCGCTCCGGCCATCCTCCTCCGGGCAGATCCGGAAAATGAAAACCGTAATCTGCAGATCTGCCTAAAGTCTGCGCTATATGGGTAAGGCGCGCGCAGGATTCATCGATTAACTCTTCTTTGGAGCGCGTCAGATAATAACCTCTGATACAGGGCACATCGGAATAACGCGGATCAGCGGTACAGCGGTTTTTAGAACCCATATTTACATGCGAAAATATCTGTAACCTTACTCCATAAGAAATAGCATAATCCCTGACCATGGCGAGGATTGCCAGTTCGCTGTCTGTCAGGTATTCCTCGTCTCCCTCTTTATGAAAAAATTGTGCCTGTATGGCATTACATTTAATCATAGCTGCCTGACAGATAAAATATTCCATGATCATGCGGGCCCGAGGTAAATCCTGTTTGGCTATAGAACCCGCTGCAGCTTCCAGCCCGGAGGTTTCACGGTATTTGAAATCCGGCCAGTCGATTATTACCGCAGGATAAAGTACCGCAGCTGTATTTTCTTTTTTTACAAGCTGCATTAAAGTGATGCAGCCGTATAATGCTCCCTGCGGATCTGTTCCCCAGATTACCACCCGTGTTCCTTCCTGCGAACCGATATAGGATATAATATACCCCTGGGCTTCTCCCCAGACATCTACATTTTCATAAACTGAAGGAGCGCCTGCAAATGGCAGACTGTTTTTTCCGTAACCGATAATGATGATTAATCCGGGCCCGGAAG
>DNNS01000684.1 GCA_003497555.1 Spirochaetia bacterium | reverse complement strand
GGCGTAGTCCTTTACAAATAAATTTACCAGGGAGAAAAAAAATGCATAAAAAATTAATTATTATTCCAGTTCTGTTTGTATTTTTCCGTCTATGCGCTCAAAATCTGATACCGGACAGCGGATTTGAAAGCGGCGAATGGAAAGGAAATTTCCGTTCCGGTCAGGGTAAAATTGAAATAAGCACAAAAAACCCTCATTCCGGAAAACAATGCATGACTCTTTCCGGTATCAGCAGCGATGCCAAAGGACAGATATTTTCCGGCGATATTCCGGTAACTGCCGATAGCCGTTATTTATTTGATTGTTTTTACAGGCTGGATGGTAATGGCGTTATCCAGGTGCGCTATACAGCAGGCGATGTGCTTTGCGGTTATGTTTTTTCAGTTAAACCTACAGGCGGATCATGGCGCAGCCTGGTGCTTGCACTTAAAGAAAAATCCGCTGCTTGTATTTTTTACCCGGCTGGGTTAGGCAAGAGCGAACGCACTACTATGGATAATACGATTTTATCCTTTCCGCAGGGAGTTACCGGGATAAATATCAATATTTCCATATCCGGAATTTCATTTCTTGCGGTGGATGATTTGAGTCTGTCTGAAATAAAGGAAACTGCTTTGGGAAAAACATCCGGTACTCTGGCTGCTGAAGATGAAGAAGAAATGAAACGCCTGTTAATTAAAAAAGGCGATCCGATTCAGGATGAGATGCGCGATCCATCCATAAAACTGATTATCCGGGATGTTGATCTGCCGGTAAAATATGAAACCGTACAGGAGCAATTTCCTGAATCCGCAACCAATCTGCGCGTACGCGGCAATTGTTTTTACCGGGGAAATAAGCCGGTATTTCTGCTGGGTGTGGAACAGACTCTTAATTACTATCCCTGGTTGTGTAATTTACTGGGAATGGATTTTAGCCATATAAATGATCTTTATCCCGAGGCATCAGCGCGTATAAAACAAGAAAGCAGCACATATGAAGTATACTGGGAACCGTATAATATGCTTGAACCGGTTATAAAGCGCCTTCTCCGCAGCGGAATAGCTGCTTGTCCGCAGATAATTGAGTCTGGAACTTCACTTGCCCCGCTGAAAAAAGTCTGCCCGGATCTATACGCAAATTGCTCGCATTTTTTTGCTTTTCGTCATGATATGCCAGAAGGCCGGCGCCTGCGCGAAAACACCTGGAAAAGCTTTACAGGCATAACCCGGCGCTATCCGGTGTTTGCCTACGAGCTTTTTAACGAAGTACGCTATATGGATTACAGTCCGGATAATACCACAGGTTTTAAAAAAGCCATGATGCAAAAATATAAAAACATCCAGGCTGCGAATTCGGCATGGGGAACATTATTTGCTTCTTTTGAAACCCTGGAAATCCCGCGGAAATCCTCTTCCTACAACGGCACCGAGCAAGGTATAAAACCTGCGGATTTTTCCCGCATGCTCTTCCGCGACTGGACGGTATTTAATGAAACGGTTTTCAGCGAAGTGCAGGCTTCCCAGAACAGGCTGATTAAAAATCTGGATCGCAGGTTGCCGCTGTATACTACCTGCCAGTCGGTATGCGATTTATCAAGGGGAAAATCCGGATCGGACGGCGTGGATCCGGTATTAAAAAACCGGCATGAAGATATTTTTGGTCTGGAACCCGGCACCGGGCAGGCATATTATCCTCAGTACGGCCGGGGAAATTACGAAGAAATCCGGCGTATGCTTCTTGGACCGCTGGTTTATGACATAGCGCGCGCAATTGCCGGAAATAAACCGGTATGGCATCTTGAACAGACCGTAAGCGGAGCGGCCAATCTGTATAGCGCCGATTCCCTGCTGACGGATCTTTCCGGAAAATGGAATTTTGCAGACGACCGGGATAAATCCGGAGAAAAAAAAGGCTGGCATAAAAAAGAATTTTCCGATAAAAACTGGGAATCGGTTACTGTTCCGGGCATGTGGGGCCCGCAAGGATACAGTAACTGCACAACAGGCTGGTATCGCAGGCGTTTTATTCCTGATAAAAAGATTTCGTCTGAAAGGCTTTTTTTAAACGGCGAACAGCTGACAGACCGGGCGCGTATTTTTATCAACGATATTCTGGTTCATGAAACCAAATCCTGGAGCGAGCGTTTTGGCGTTGATATAACGCCTCATGTGCGTTTTGGCGAAGAAAATATTATTGCGGTTGAAATAGAAAATAATTATTTTAATGCCGGTTTTTACTGGGGCGGAATACGGGTGGGTATTTCCATTGACAGCAGAAATTACGGCGAAGTACAGCCTCTTACAGCAGCGCAAATGCGATCCTGGCTATGGGAAAAAGCAGTGCATGGAAACAGCGGTATCATGATGTCGTATTTTTACGGTGGAGAAGCCTCCGGCGCCGGTCCGCTTTTTTCTCCGCTTACTCACTCGCTTGCTTCCATACAGATAATACCGCGCGTGCGTGAAGAAATAAATTCTCTTGCCGATATTGTTCTGGAACAGCCGTACTGCCGCAGCCGGATTGCCCTGCTTTATTCCCTGGAGAGCGGACGCTACCGGATATATAAAGACAGCACGGAATGGATGAAAAGTGCGGCATTATATGATCTTGCGGATTTTTATGCAGCGCTTGTTTTCAGCCGTATTTCTCCGGATGTGATTCCCAATGAAACCTTGCTTTCAGACGATTTATCCGCTTACCGCTGTCTAATATTGCGCATGAGCGAACGTGTAAAACCCGGGACCCTGGAACGTATTACCGAATATGTAAAAAAAGGAGGAATATTGATTATTGATCACGGATCTCTTGCCGTTAATGATGAATATAACACACGCCTTGATCTAAGTGAGCTTGCCGGTATTTCTATTGGCGATGCGCTTGGCGAAATACGGTCTGTTTCTTTATCCGGAAGTACAGGAATAAAAACCGTTGCCAGATCTTCTGACGGAGCAACCGGCAGAAATATTTCCCTGCGTAGCGCAAAAGCAGCGGCGGTATTTACCGGTACTGATTCGCCGGCTATCAGTCTTAACCGGGTTGGCAGCGGTAAAGTATATTATCTGGCAGCAGAATTTTCTCCGGATGCGC
>DNNS01000677.1 GCA_003497555.1 Spirochaetia bacterium | reverse complement strand
GCTATTTTCCAGGGAGTCGTCATTTTTATATCCATTTATGCTTGGGATATCTGCCGGCAAGTTCTTTACGTATCTGCACATAAGCGCCTTTCCAGAATCCGGCAAGATCATCGGTTTTCTGCACAGTACGCTGATTTGGTGCGAGAATGTCCAGCAGCACTTTTACCTTGCCACCCACTTCAGGATGTGTATGCACACCATAGAGTTTCTGCAGAACTACCCGCGCGGTGGGCCGGCAGTCATATATTATTTTAATCTGCGTTCCGTTTTCAAGTTTAATACTTTCCGGAGCATGTTTGTCCAATAACTCCATTTGCCGGTAATCAAGCCCGGCCCGCCAGGCCATTGTCAAGTCCCGGTCCTGTATTTCCTCAACACTGGTTGCGCCTGAAAAAAATTCCGAAAGCAGAACCATCATATCATTGCGGTCAAAAACCGGAATGGCAAACTCCGGGCATGCCCCGGAAAGAAAACGCAGACGGCATAGATAACGTTCTGATTTTTCCCTGCCTGGATGAACAAACTCGTTGTCAAGAAAGGCGCGCGCAAGCTCCAGGGAGGCAGCATCGGGGACAGGATCTGCAGGCGAGCTTTGCAGTACAAGCCCGCGGAAACAGAGAGATTCTTCGGCGCTTACGCGTCCGCGTGCTTTGTAATATAAACAGGTTTGTCTACGCACAAGTTCCCCGCCGAATAAAGAATGTATATCAGCAAGCGAAACAGCCGAGCAAAGATTAACGCGCGCTTTATCATTGGCGCGTCCCGAAGTTTTAATATATTCCGCAGCAATAAAATATTTTTTTCTGCGCACGCAGGAGTTTTTACTGATTTCCGCAGACCGTCCGTCCGAAAGCCGGCAAACTGCGTGGCCTTCGTTTTCTTTAACGCACAGCATATCAGGGTAAGCAGACAGCAGCGCAAGCCCGGCGGCAGAGCTGTCTTCACTCATGGCATTATCCGCATCAGGAGTTTCGCCGGCTAACAGGGCATAATGCCGATAGGTGCGCAGAACATTGACAGCGCGAAAACCCAGAATTCCATGTTCGCTGCAGAAAGCAGAAGTAAAATTATGCGCTGCTGCGGCACAAAGCAATTTCCCAAGCAGTTCAAAATCGCTTTCCGCCGGATCAGGTTCAAATTCACGCGTACAAAAGGAGCCGTCTTCTATAATAGCGGCAAAAAGCAGCGCCTTGTTTTTAGCGCCTCTTTTTTCAGCTTCGAATACCATGCGCGACAAACGGGGATGCATGGCGCTTTCTGCCATGGCCCGGCCGGATACAGTGAGATTGTTTTTTTCATCAAGAGCGCCGAGTGCTATTAGCAGAGTTTCTGCTTCCGCCAGGGCAGAGGGAAGCGGTTCTTCAAACCACTCAAACTTTGCCGGCTCTATTCCTGCAGCGCGTAAAAAAAGACAGGTTTCAGCCATATCCACACGCCGAATTTCAGGTTCAGTGTGCGCCGGCCGCAGAGCGTGATCTTTTTCGCTCCAGAGGCGAATTGCCTTGCCCGGCATGGTACGCCCTGCTCTGCCGCTGCGTTGATCGCTTGATGCTCTTGAACAATTTTCCACCAGCAGGGTGCTTACTCCTCTGCCGGGAAAAAAGCGGTGCATACGCACCAGTCCGCTGTCAATCACCATCCCGATATTATCAAGCGTGAGAGATGTTTCTGCAATATTGGTAGATACAATAATTTTACGCCGGACTGAATCAGTAAATATTTCTTCCTGCCCGGATTTTTCCATATCTCCAAATAGACGTAAGATGGAATATCTCTCACTGCTGTAAAATTCACGCAAAACCTGTACGGTACGGTTAATTTCATAAACCCCGGGCATAAAAATCAGGACATTACCGGAAGCGCCTTCGTTCAGTAACTTTTCCAGAGCCCTGACTGCGTGCTGCCATATCGGCTCCCCGGGTTTGGGAGGCAGATAACCGATATTTACGGGATAATTCCTGCTTTCGGCCCTGAGGTGCTCAGTACCCAGCCAGGCGGTGATGCGCTCTGCCTCAATAGTAGCGGACATAACTACGGTTGTTACTTTTTTCCGCACCATGCTCAAGGCCAGGTCGGAAGCCAGATTTCTTTCATGAAATTCGTCAAAAATTACGGCACCGGTATCCGGTGGAACTCCGTTTTGACAAAGACGCAGAAATAATCCTTCAGTAATAAAGATAATAGCGGTGTTTTTATTGACGCTCTTTTCGTGGCGGGTAAGAAATCCGCAGACAGTGCCCGGTTCTGTACCCAGTTCTTCCGACACTCGTCTGCATAAAAGGCGCGCAGCTAACACTCTGGGTTCGAGTACCCAGATTTTGCCGGGAAGTATTTTATGCAGCATAACCGGTACACGGGTGGATTTACCGCTGCCGGTAGGAGCGGTGAGAACAAAACCGCCCTGTCCGGCAGCCCGGCCAATTTCAGACTCCAGAGTATCAACCGGTAAGGATTCTGATTTAAACATAAGATATTCTATAATAAACGAAAAACAGGGGAAATACAAGTAATAATTTATCTTATGTTATAATCTATCTTAAAAAGTCAGTTGTAATGTTGATCAATTAAAAAAAAGAGTCGCTATGGCAACAACGACACCCGGAACGATGAAAATATGGTTCTCGCAGAGAGCGCAGAG
>DNNS01000327.1 GCA_003497555.1 Spirochaetia bacterium | reverse complement strand
AACCCGCCCCTGTGTACTAAATTGCTCGGAAACCGTCATAACCGCTAAAATTTTATACACAGGGACGGATTTTTTCTATGAATATATAAATAACAAAAATAAATTTATTTAAAATAGTAAATGACATATCAAAGCAACTTGATATAGATACATTATATTTTACCGATAATTTATCACTGCTTAAAAGGATTTAATTATGCTAGCAAATTGTCGTACTATCTATCATACAAATTTAAAATTTCTTGCAAAACATAATCTTTTACCTGTTGAACTTACAGGGTGTATTCACAAATCAAATACTTATCGCTGGAAAAAATATGATTTTACTCAGGTTTTTGGATAAGAATTTTGCGACTATTTAAAAAATAATATTCTGCATACCTCTGTTGCTACATGGTATAAATACGCTAAAATCCTCGGCATTACCAGGCTATTGCCAAAACATCGAAGAAAAAATCATGTTGTAGGTATAAGGGCCCTAGAACCTAAAAAAATATTACATTGCGATGTTACTATTTTCAGGCCTCTTGATAATGTAAAGGTGTATGTTTATATTATAATGGATAATTTTTTCAAGGTTTATTCTTTCCTGGAGAGCTTCTTTAGAATTTTCTGCTGAAATTTGTATTGAAAATCTGAAAGAAGCTTATGATAAAAATTTGAAATCTGAGTTTATACAAAAAATTCCATACAACATTTTCAATCTATTGCACCTGCCAGGTATCTCTTCCGGAAACGGCAAAAAGCACTGTCATAACATTATCTGGATTCTCGCTTATTTCCAGAACAACTGAAGAAATCAGCACTTCCGGTTTTGGATTAATCCATTCGAACTGATAGAGATATCTTTCGTTATTGTGGATATCCATTACCGGTTCAACACGGCGTACCATGTATACTGATTTGAATTTAACCGGCGCATCAAATATATTTATATTCCTGCCCGTCCGCAGCGGTATAATTACTTCAGTTCCGTCATTATACTTTACACGGTACTGTCCGGCCGGTGTTCCGAAACTCCAATCTCGCCAGGCAAGAGTTCGGTTCAAGGCAAGCTCTTCCTGTTTGACCACTGCGGTATGAAGGAAAACCAGGCTGGAATAACGATTGTTAACTGTCATTTCCGGTCCGGCACCATTTTGCGATAAAGCAAGACAGTTATTTTTTGTTTCCAGAATCATTTTTACATTTCCAATTTCCACTTGTCCGCTCTGAAGCTCGGCCGGAAGCGCCGCTTTGGAATAAGCTGCCGGATGTAATTTTTGCAGAACCATCCCGAAGGAATCCCTGAGAAATGGTTTTAAATCAATCGGTGTTACTGAATAACCTGCAGCCGGATTTTTTTGTACAGAACGCAGGGACGAAACTGCATCCACCCATCCGGATTCGGCCAAATCATCAAAAGTGCCTTGCTTTCCGGCCCGAAAACTCCATGCATAATCAAGACTCCGAAAACAGGTAAGCATGCTTGTCAGTTCGCTTTCACTGTAAAATTTCCATTGATTACCCCAGCTGTAAGTAATTTTTCCTTGCCCTTTATATTGGGATGCCGAGGCGTTTCCTCCATAAATCGGAACACCATTGTATACTCCCCATTCCTCAAAACCTTTATCGGCAAAAAATCTTCCAACCTTGTCGTATTGAGTCCAATGAAGAAATATTATATCGCGGGGCATTTTATCTGCAATTTTATATAAATCAAAACGCATACCGTTATGATTGGGATTAAGCATATCGCTGAACATTACAAGACGGATATTTTTTTTCCTGAGCCAGTCGTTAAGTGCGGTATGCCATTCCAGAAAAATCTGAGAACGCGGCTTACCCTCTAAAAGATCATCTGCCGTTTCCCCGCTTTGATATGAATGCCACCATTCATCGCCGGCGGGGCTAAAGTACTCAGGCTGCATGGCTTCAATAACATCAAGAAAACAGTCGTAAACGATTTTATCATGTTCAGGTAAAGCCACATTTGCCTGTTGTTTCCAGCCCTTTTCCCGAAGTTCAGGATGCCAGGGCAGAAGCCAGTGACTTGCGTGTCCGCCAATATTAAAAACAGGTCCTATGGAGATAAACCGATCACGGCAATATTCCGCTAAAATCCGCAGATCCGCAAGCGTAAGATATTTACTGTCATTATTAAACTCCGGCTTTCGTTTGTATTGCACAAGGCTTCCCAAAGCTATCAGGTAAACATTGGCCTTGTTGCCCACCAGAACGCGATCTATCCAGTCAAGATGATGCTTTAAAGTAATCGCGTCTTTCCATCTTCCGGACACGGTTACCTGTCCACCGGAATAGGAAAACACCGGCCGAATTTCGGCATCCGGATAATCGGCTATCTCTGTACAGGGAACCGGAAAACCTTTTTCATATTTCATATTCATCAAAAGCAAATCAAAAAAAGTGCGTGTACCGAAAAAAAGTCCGGGTTCATCCGCTGCGCTGATAATTGTTTTTGTCCTGGTAATAAGCAGGTGATATCCCTGCTTTTTTAAAAGAATATTCGTTCCGTTAAAAGTTATTTTATCGCTTAAACGCATGATAATACCGGTTTCAGGTTCTTTTTCAGACTGCCGTGCGTTTAAAGTGATACCTGTATATCCGGCATAATCTTCCCGGAAAATTCGTGCGGTTTTTTTGGTGCGAACAGTTGCGCCGGCATCTATCCAGAGTTCTGCGGCTTGACGGGCAAAAAATGCTCCTTCTGTCCATTTAATCTGCTTAACCTCAGGACAAAATACCGGTTTTCCGAAAAGATCTGCGCTTGCGACTTCATTGATAAAATTACCCGCATATACAAGCTGGTCATTATTTCTGTTACCAACAGCTATATAAACGGTATATACGCCGTTTCGGTTTTTAATGGAGTCGAATTGCAGAGAATAGTTTTCTGCTGCACCGGTAATTTCAAGTTCCTGCCTTTTGTCCTCAATGGAAAAATCGGGCAGTACCAGCCGGGTTTTAAGAGTATAACTGCCAACGATTATATTTTTAAATTTCGCTGTGCAGGTAAAATGCGCCTTGTCTCCGGATTCTGTTTTGATAATTTCCCGGATTGATATATTTCCGGCACCAAAGGGTTTGTTATTTAAAACCAGTATTCCAAAGTTAAAAATGTCGGTGAATCTTGTTTTCGCACTCCAGGAGATTGTGGTTAGTCGCGAATCATCCTGTTTACCGTAATGCTGGCCTATTTGAAAACCGATATAGCCGTGTTTTTCA
>DNNS01000397.1 GCA_003497555.1 Spirochaetia bacterium | reverse complement strand
ATATGCCAATAGAAATAATTGATGGTGATAGGGGTGTTAATTATCCGAAGAATTCAGATTTTAAACCTGATGGATATTGTCTGTTTCTTAGTGCACAAAATGTTACCCGTAATGGGTTTGACTTTTCTTACTGTTCATTTATTAGCAAGATAAAAGATGATTGTCTTAATAAAGGCAAATTGGTACAAAATGATATTGTACTAACAACAAGAGGAACGGTTGGTAATATAGCGTTTTTCATGAAAGAATCCCATATGAAAATGTTAGAATCAATTCCGGCATGGTGCTATTTAGAACAATTGACAATAAATTACCGATTCTATTCCTATATATTTTTATGAGAACCAGATTATTTTCACAGACAATTGATGAACATGTTTCTGGGAGTGCACAGCCACAATTGCCAATTAGAGATATTCGAAAAATGATTATTCCAAACCCACCAAAAGAAAAAATCAATACATTTATTAATGAGGCAAGTTCTTTATACAAAAAGATATTTAACAATGAATCGCAAATCCGTACCCTCGAAAAACTCCGCTATACGCTCCTGCCAAAGCTGATGAGCGGTGAAGTGAGGGTGGCGGTATGATAGATATCAATAAAGTCATAGATTCACTCTTGGCAATAACTGCAGAGAATGGAATTGTTGAATTTAAAGAAGCAAAAAACACGTGTAGTTTCGATGAAATCGGAAAATACTTTTCAGCCCTTGCAAATGAAGCAAATCTAAAAGGGAAGACGTGCGCCTGTCTGGTGTTTGGAATTTGAAATAATTTGTTAAAGATTTATTAGCGAAAAGGACTTATTGTATGTTTAACTCCCTCAACCGTTCCGCCGTCATCATCACCCCCAAGCGATCATTTTTCGATATGACCGCAAAAATATCCGGAGACCAACCGGATAAAGCTGCTCAGCCTTTTTCAAATGATGAATCAACCGTTTATCTCATAAAAGAAACCGGGCTTTATGAACCGACAATTAAGGAAAGACTTGCTTCCTGTTTTAAAGATATTTTCTACGAAGAACTTGCGGGCTGGTTCACTAATAAAAGCAAATGGCCGAAAAGTATTACCTGGAAGGAATTTGAATCCTGGTTTCATATTTCTTTTCAATCTGTGGTGCTGGACACAATAGATGAGGATATTGAGCATGAGTAAAAAACACTCCCCGTCAATCAAATCACCTTCTGCCAGACATCCGATTGTTCGGTCAAAACTGCGGCAATTGCTGAGGATTTCCCGGTAGTTCAAGGATCAAGCGCATGAACAAAGAAAGCACTAATTTCCTTCTCTATACCGGCAGTAACGGGAAAGTAAAAGTCGATGTATTCATTGAAAACGAGACCGTATGGCTCACCCAAAAACGTATGGCTGAGCTTTTCTCTGTTGATGTCCGAACCGTGAGCGAACACCTGAGCAACATCTATTCCACCGGGGAATTGAATGAGCAGGCAACTATCCGGAAAATCCGGACAGTTCAAAAAGAAGGCTCACGGGATGTAGCTCGTGAATTGGAATATTACAATCTCGACGCTATCATCGCTGTCGGCTACCGTGTTAACTCATATCAAGCAACACAATTTCGAGTTTGGGCGACAAAGATCCTCACAGAATACATCATCAAGGGCTTTGCCATGGATGATGAGCGGCTCAAACAGGGGAAGACTGTTTTCGGTAAAGACTACTTTGATGAACTACTCGAACGAATACGCGAGATTAGGGCGAGTGAGCGGCGGTTCTATCAGAAGATTACTGATATATATGCTCTTTCTGCGGATTATGACAAAAACGCAGCGATTACTAAAGAGTTCTTCGCCACAGTTCAGAATAAACTCCATTGGGCGATTACTGGTAAAACAGCAGCAGAAATTATATACAATTCAGCTGATGCAGAAAAAATATACATGGGACTTACAAGCTGGAAACATGCTCCGGATGGAAAGATTTTAAAATCGGATATAACAGTTGCCAAGAACTATCTTAATAAAGCACACATCGATGAATTAAACAGAATAGTATCGGCATATCTTGATCTTGCCGAAAATCAGGCAAAACGGCAGATCATTACTAAGATGGACGATTGGGTAAAGTTTCTCAAAGATTTTCTTGAACTTTCGAAATATCCCGTCTTGGTGGACAGCGGCAAAGTCACTGCTCTTAAGGCAAAATTGAAAGCAGAACAGGAATATGAAAAATATCGTGTGATTCAGGATGAAAATTATATCTCTGATTTTGATAAAGAAATAAAGCGTATTATCGGAAAAGAGAGCGGCCAATGACAGTAAAAATCACCGAGTCCGCCATTGAAGAATACGCCCTTGAGATTTTAACTAACCAGGGATTTGAATACATTCACGGTTCTGAAATAGCGCCGGATTCTGACAGTCCGGAAAGAAACAGTTTTGAAGAGGTTATTTTATCCGGCAGGCTGAAAAAAACAGTTCATCGTATCAATAAAAACTTGCCTCATGAAACTATTGATGCAGCTCTGAAACAGATAAACCGCCTCAACTCTACCGAGTTAATAGTCAATAACGAAACTTTTCACCGGCTATTAACGGAAGAGATTAACATTTCTGTCCAAAAAGACAGTTATACCAGAGGCGATTATGTAAAACTAATTGATTTTGATGAGCCGGATAATAATGAGTTTCTGGCAGTCAGTCAATTTACCGTCACCTCGACAGGATCAGTGACCGGTGCAGTGAATAAAAGGCCCGATATTATCTTGTTTGTAAACGGTATTCCCCTGGTAGTGATTGAATTAAAAAATCCTTCCGAAGATAAAGCAACTGTCCATTCCGCATTCCGGCAAATACAGACATATAAAGAAACCATTCCGGCATTTTTTACCTACAAAGCATTTTGTGCCGCTTTTTTTAATGTCTGTTAAATCGGGAAATGTGTTAAAAACAGCGGATTATACGGTATTTCAGAAGCGGCGGGAATTACGCCAAACAGGATTCGAACCTGTGACCCTCTGCTT
>DNNS01000769.1 GCA_003497555.1 Spirochaetia bacterium | reverse complement strand
TTTAAAATTTTTATATAAAAAATTTTTAAAAATGTGAATGCATGCGGATAAACGCGAATAAAATTAACGCGTAGCAGCGGTTAATTTTTTTTTTTCATTTAATTTAACAATCAGTCTGGATACAATAAAGTTTTTTTTACAGCACTGCTGATTTTTTCTGATATTTTTATTAAAAAATAATCAAAATAGGCATCTTTACCAAATAAATAAATCCGGACCCATTTCAGCGTTGATCGGTAATGCGCGGTACAATATCGCAGGTTTCCATATACCATGTCAACAGACGATCACGATGCCTGCTGATTTCCATAGCGAACGCTGTTTCGTTAATAAGATTTTTTTCTTCCAGCGGATCATTTTCCAGATCATAAAATTCATCGGTTTCATAAAAACGGCGTATATATTTATATTTTTCAGTGCGGCACATGGCTGCTTTACCGTGATAAATCCCTTCATCGGTAATCTGCAGGCGAATACGGGGTGAATACAAGGCATTGGTTTCGGCAGATGAGCTTTCTCTCTCCATGGCCTGTATTTCACCCAGGCGGCGCCCGCCTTCGCAAAAGGCAGCATCGCGGTGAGTTTTAATTTTTCCGGAAATAACCGGAAGCAGGCTTTTACCGAAGTGATCATAGTCTGGTTTAGTACCGGCCAGTTCATATACCGTAGCGGTAAAATCGATGAGCTCCGTAAGGACATTGTTTACTCCGGGTTTAACGGGCGTATCGGCCGGAGGTTTGACAATAAAGGGAACGCGTGAAAGCGCATCTTCAAAGGTATTCTGTGTTTTTTCAACAATTCCGAAATCGCCGGTGTAATCGCCGTGATCGGAAAATAAAAAGACAGCAGAATCATTATATAATTTTTTATTTTTCAATGCATCCAGCAGCAGGCCGAACTGATAATCAACTCTTGAACACATACCGTAATAAACAGCGCGCAGTTCAGTCCATTCTTCTTCTGTGTAAGCTGAAAGATTCTGCCCCCGGGCAATACCTTTCAGGATTGCCGGTTTTCCTTCCCAATTTTCAGGCGAATGCGCCCGGGGAGGTATTTTATTCCTGTCGGTTATACTGTACCAGGGTTCTTCTACGCAATAGGGCGGATGAGGATATTGCAAGGGAAGAAAAATACAAAGCGGCTTTTCATCATTATAATTTTTAATAAAATCGATTGCGCCCAGCACCATCTGCCAGTCGCTGTCGCAGAAAATGTCCTTGTCTTTTTTATCAAGCTTGCCTTTAAAAAAGCTGTAGTAATTTTTGCCATCCGGATTTCCGCGCCAGGCTAAATCGCCCCCGTGATTTCCTTCTTGCGGAGCGTATCCCCAGCGTTTAAAGTCATCAGGCGACGGTTTAAAACGGATGTGACAATAATTCTGATCGCATGTTTGCCCGGGAATAAGATCATTTTTTCCGCCCCACCAGACAAAGTAGCCGTTTTCTTTCAGAATTTTCAGCAGATTCGGTTCGTTATGCTCCGGGTGCAGCATATGATACATGGTGCGGTGGCCGCGTACATGCGGGTACCATCCTGTCATGAAACTGCAGCGCGAAGGAGTACATACTGTGTTCTGACAGTAGGCATTGCGGAAAGAAACAGCGTCTTTTTGTATCAGCGAGTCAATAACCGGAGTAACGGCAGCCGGGTTTCCTAAATGCCCCTGAACATCGGATCTCCATTGATCAGGGTTAAAAATAATAATATGCGGTTTTTTTTTTATCACTATTTTACGGGCAGACCGGAAAATCCGAGAAAAGCCAGGGATACAAGGCCGGCGCTGATAAAAGCAATGGGAGCGCCTTTAAAACACTCCGGAATGGGAGCATACTCAAGCCGTTCGCGTATAGTGGATAATATAATTAATGCCAGAGTAAAGCCGATCCCGCCGCCGGCGGAATGTACAATATTTTCGAGCAGGGAATAACCGGCGTCAATATTAATTAAGGTGACTCCCAAAACTGCACAGTTAGTGCTGATGAGTGGCAGATAAATACCGAGCGCATCATAAAGCAGGGGAGCGGATTTTTTTATTATCATTTCTACCAGCTGCACCAGAGTGGCAATAACCAAAATAAATACAATAGTTTTTAAAAATCCTAAATTTAGCGGGATAAG
This sequence comes from Spirochaetia bacterium, assembly GCA_003497555.1. Classification (GTDB taxonomy): domain Bacteria; phylum Spirochaetota; class UBA12135; order UBA12135; family UBA12135; genus UBA12135. The sequence continues at coordinate 5,539 of DNNS01000769.1, read as the reverse complement.
AATAAAACGGTCAAGAAACCAGGTGGCGCTTCCGGACATGGTCATTACAAAAATTACCGCAAGTCCCATGCCAAGCGATGATGAATACTTGGTACTTACTCCTATAAACGGACACAGCCCGAGAAAACGGGCCATGACAAAATTATTAACCAGTACTGCAGATATCAGGATTAATATATAATTCATAATTTACTCCGTTTTGGCTTTTTTTTCAAAATAATTTTTAAGCGCAAACAAAATACCAATGGTGATAAATGCACCCGGAGGAAGAATCATGATTACGGCAGGTTTGATATATGAATCGGCACCGAATAAAAAAAATTTTTTCCCCATACCCAGCAGTTCAAAAGTGAGAGTTCCGGCCCCCAGTACTTCACGAATGGAAGCTAACAGGGTAAGAGACAGCGTAAAGCCTATGCCCATGCCTACGGCGTCAAGCAGGGAATTTAAAACCGGATTTTTATTGGCAAAACCTTCTGCCCGGCCTAAAATAATGCAGTTAACCACTATAAGAGGAATAAAAATTCCCAGGGCTTTGTACAAGGCAGGCACATAGGCTTTAAGCAGAAGATCTGTAATTGTCACAAAGGTAGCAATAATGACAATATAGGCGGGAATACGGACATTTTTGGGAATAATGTTTCGTAAAAGCGATACAAAAATATTGGAAAAAACAAGAACAAAAGCGGTAGCAAGCCCCATACCTATGCCGTTGATGGCTTCTGTAGTTACTGCCAGTGTCGGACAAAGGCCCAGCATCAGACCGAAAGTAGGGTTTTCTTTAATTATTCCCCTGGTTAAATCTTTTATCATTCTTGCTCTCTCGAAAATTTATTATTTTCTGATATACCGAATTTTATTTTTTTATTTCCGGGCTTTTCACCAATTCAAAAATTTTTTCTCCGGTTTCTCTTATTCCACGGGTAAGCCCAAGAGAAGAAAGCGTAGCTCCGGAAATAGCATCAAGTTTTTTCCCGTTATTGTAAGCAGAGTTAAATTCCGCCTTGGACAGCGGAAGGGTTTTAATATTCATTCCATAAAACTGGGAGCGGAAATTTTTATCATGCAGTTTTTTACCGAGCCCGGGGGTTTCATTGTCTTTCAGGATTTTTGCTCCGGTTAACAGGCCTTCTTTATTGAAACCGGCAATGATCAATATTCCCGGATTATAGCCTGCGCTTTCGGTTTCAATAATGTAACCCTGCAGGATGCCTGCAGGATTATGAACAGCAAAAAAACGGTAGTCTTTATGGTTGTCGGTAAATTTATGTTCTTTAAGTTCTATGGGCTCTGCAGAGGGAAAAACCTCAAGGCGGGCTGCTTCTTTTTCTTTTAATTCGTTTTTATCAATGACCGGTTTGGCAGCTGAAAAAACAAAGGCCAGCAGCAGCCCGGAAACAAGACCTGTTCCAAACAGAACCAGAGAGGGTTTCAGAAAATCTTTCATTTTTTTTCTCCGCTTTTTTTACTGCCGGTACCAAAAACCGCAGGACGGGAAAATTTGTTTATTAGAGGTACAAAGGCGTTCATTATTACAATAGCAAAAGAAACGCCTTCGGGATAGCCCGGTCCTTTGCGGATAATAAAAGTTATCAGGGCCAGACCGGCGGCAAAAATCAGATGACCTTTAGGTGTGATGGGACTGGTCACCATATCGGTGGCCATAAAAAACGCCCCGGCTATAAAGCCGCCGGTAAGAAGATGAAACAGATTATAGCGCAGCCAGGCTGACGGATCGCTCCAGAAAGGATTCATAATGAAAGTATTTAGTAAAATATAAAAAATAATATAGGTAAAAGGAATAACAGGGAAAACAATACGCCGGGCAAAAAGAAAGAATGCACCGGCAAGCAAGGCAAGTTTCGGCACTTCTCCGATACACCCGGAAACATTGGGCCCGATTCCCCAGAAAAGATTTTTTAAATTGTCAGGGCTGATTAGTTCATAGATACCGGTTCCCGGCGATGCTCCGGTGCGAATGGCGCCTTCCAGCCTGGCGAGCTGCTGCAGGGGAGTAGCAAAAGACAGAGCATCGAATTTAAAACGGGAAAGCCGTTCAAATACCCAGAAGGAGTTTTGCGCGCTGGTACAGGCCGGAATCCAGCAGGTGCCGGTAAGTTCCGGAACCCAGGCGAACATGACAAAGATACGGGCTGCCGCAGCCGGATTAATCCAGTTGTTGCCTAAACCTCCAAAAAAAGCCTTTACTATTATAATGGCGAAAAAAGATCCGGCAATAACGATATAAGCAGGTACATAGGGCGGCAGGGAAAAAGCGAATAATATTCCGGTAACAGCAGCAGAGCCGTCTGTAATGCTGATGGGTTCTTTTTTGATTTTATTGCCCAGCAGTTCAAAGACCAGACAACTGATAACCGCCAGGGCTGTAACGTAAAGGGAAGCCAGCCCGAACTGGTAAACAGAAAAAGCCAGAGCCGGGAGAAGAGAAATAAATACCGTAAACATGATAACCGGGACAGATCGTCCGGAATGAAGATGCGGCGCTGGGGAAATATAAAAATTACCGGGCTGGTTGTTCATATCAATGATCTCCGTTTATAAATGGCAGTAAACATTAAACTCAAGTTTGTTTCTGGCCATTTGTTTGGCGGTTTTAATACTCTGCACGATTTGCTTGCCCGCCGGGCATACAAAAGAGCACGAACCGCATTCCATACAGTCAAGCAGATTATTTTCCATGGCTTTCAGGTATTTCATGTTTTCAGTCAGGCGCAGAAGTTCGGAAGGCAGCAGACCTGCCGGGCATACAAAAGCGCAGGCTCCGCAGGATATGCAGTTATATTCTTTTTTCTTTTTATAGTCTTGGGCGGAAAAAAATAAAAAACCGGAGGTCCCCTTGGTAACCGGTACGTCAAGATTTTCAAGGGAAAAACCCATCATGGGGCCGCCGGAAATAATTTTTTCAGGTTTATCTGAAAAATCGTTTTCGTTTATAAGATCGCCCAGCAAAGTGCCGGTTTTAACTATCATGTTGCGGGGATTTTTAAGTGCGCGCCCCGAAAAAGTTATATAACGTTCGGTTAGAGATTCATTAAAATAAACTGCCCGGTAAGCTGCGTAGATTGTGGCAACATTGGATACTACGCAGCCTATGTCCATGGGCAGACCTCCTGAAGGAACCTGTCTACCGGTAGACATGAAGATAAGCTGTTTTTCCGCTCCCTGCGGATATTTTACGCTGAAAATAAAAACTTCTATATTGTGAATTTTACCCTGCTCATCAAGGAGTTTGGCAGCTTCGGGCTTATCCGCTTCAATACCGATAATCACTCTGTTTACACCCAGACATTTTTTTAATAAAACAATACCGCTGATAATTTCAGCAGTATGTTCGATCATCAGGCGGTAGTCACAGGTAAGATAAGGTTCGCATTCCGCGGCATTGATGATTAGAGTATCGATGGTTTTACCGGGCGGAGGAGCAAGTTTTACCTGCGTGGGAAAGGTTGCGCCGCCCATACCGACAATTCCGGCATCGGTTATTTTCCGGATAATCTGTTCGCGTGTTATATTTTCTACCGGCTGTAAAACCGGTTCTGTTTCTGCCTGGGCGGGATCGGTTTTAATGACAACTGTATCGCTTATCATGCCGTTTCCGGTGCGGCGTTTTTCGATTTTTTCTACAGTTCCGTCAGCGGAAGCATGCACATTGGCGGAAATAATGCCGTTGATTTTTCCGATTAATGTTCCTTTTTTTACCTGATATCCCGGTTCAACGCAGCTTACAGCAGGGGCTCCGATATGCTGGCTTAAGGGAATATATAGACGCTCGGGAACTTTAGCCCTGATTGCAGGCTTATGCATGGTGATTTCTTCGTAATGAGACGGACAAATGCCTGCATATAAACTACCTTTGTTCTGCATGTCTGTTCCTGAAAATCAATACCGGTAATGATCAGGTTTATAAGGACCTTCAACCGGCACGCCGATATATTCAGCCTGCTCTTTAGATAATTTGGTGAGTTTTGCTCCCAGTTTGGAAAGATGCAGTCTAGCTACTTCTTCATCAAGCTGTTTACTTAACCTGGTAACGCTGATTTTACCGGTTTCCCGGTTTTTCCATAAATCAATCTGTGCCAAAGTCTGGTTGGTAAAACTCGAACTCATTACGAATGACGGGTGCCCGGTTGCGCAGCCCAGATTGACCAGTCGGCCTTCCGCCAGCAGATAAATAGCATGCCCGTCAGGAAAAATAAATTTATCTACCTGCGGTTTAATATTAATGCGCCTGATTCCCGGATATTTCATCAGTTTTTCGACCTGTATTTCATTGTCAAAGTGTCCGATATTACAAACAATTGCCTGATCTTTCATTTTCGCCATGTGCTCGGCAGTAATTACATGGCAATTCCCAGTGGTGGTCACGTAAATATCAGCGAAAGGCAGAGCATCTTCAACCGTGCCGACTTTGTATCCTGCCATACAGGCCTGCAGCGCACAAATAGGATCAATTTCTGTAACCCATACCTGGCTTTTTTGGGCAGCCAGAGATTCGGCGGAACCTTTACCTACATCTCCGAATCCGCAGACAACACTGATTTTACCTGCAATCATAACATCCATTGCGCGCATAATACCGTCTACCAGACTGTGCCGGCATCCGTATATATTATCGAATTTACTTTTAGTAACCGAATCGTTGACATTGATGGCCGGAACGCGCAATTTGCCCTTTTCGAACATTTGATACAAACGGTGCACTCCGGTAGTAGTTTCTTCAGATACCCCTTTCCATTCCCTGAAGGCTGCTGTAAACCAGCCTTTGCATTCAGCAGCCGATTTTTTCAGTTGTTCCTTGATGATTTTCTCTTCTTCGCTTTGACTTGGGCTGTTAACCCAGGTATCGCCTTCTTCATTTTCAATTCCCTTGTGCATGAAAAGGGTGGCGTCTCCGCCATCGTCAACTATAAGCTGAGGACCTTTGCCTCCAGGGAATTTCAGGGCTTCCCATGTACACCACCAGTATTCATCCAGGGTTTCGCCTTTCCAGGCAAATACCGGAATGCCTTTTTGGGCAATAGCAGCAGCAGCGTGATCCTGAGTGGAGAATATATTGCATGATACCCAGCGGACCTGGGCGCCAAGGGCTGTTAAAGTCTCTATTAGTACCGCAGTCTGAATGGTCATATGCAGACTGCCCATGATGCGAACATCTTTAAGGGGCTTATCTTTGGCGTATTTTTCACGCACCGCCATCAGTCCCGGCATTTCTTTTTCAGCAATTTCGATTTCTTTTCTTCCCCATTCGGCCAGGGTAATGTCTTTAACTTTGTAATCTTTTTTTGTGTCAGCTGCCATTTTAGCTCCTGTTATTTAATCTTTTGGGAATACGCCGGGATATTTTTATCTAAGCCGGTTCCTGTTGATATTTTAAAGGTTTAGAGTTTATCATTAAATCTATATTTGATCAAATTAAAATGGATATTTGGGTGCAAATTTATTTCTTGGATAAATAAAACAACAAAGCCCGCTTTTTCTATCTAATAGGTGCTTGCCCGGAAAGTCCTTTCTTTAAGTA
>DNNS01000195.1 GCA_003497555.1 Spirochaetia bacterium | reverse complement strand
ATCCCTGGGAAACTCCTTTCCGGAGTCTTTCCCCCGGGATCAAAAAAATTCTTTTTTCCGGAGAAACCTATCAGGGAAAAAATACCTGGAAAGGATTTAACCGGATAGTGGCAAATCTGTATCACAAAACCGGTTCCCATGATTTTCGTTCCGAACTCGGCAAGCTGCTTTCTCCTTCCGCCTGCCCGCAGTGCAGCGGCGGCCGGCTCAATCCGGAAATGCTTGCTGTAAAGATCCGGCAGAAAAATATTGCAGATCTGCATCATCTGACTGTAGCCCGGGCGTATGATTTTTTTAAGAAACTGAAATCCGATCTTCCGGCCCGGTTTGCGGAATTATCCAGGGAAATACTGGAAGAAATTCTGTTCCGCCTTGATTACATGATGCGCATCGGGCTTGATTACATTGAACTTGACCGGCGCGCATCCGATCTTTCGGGCGGAGAAGCCCAGCGCATTCGTCTTTCCACCCAGATTGGAAACAAGCTTAAAGACGTGATCTATGTGCTTGATGAACCGACTATCGGTCTGCATGAGCGGGATACCAGCCGCCTGCTTGATGTGCTTTCTGATTTCCGCGACCGCGGCAATACCGTGATCATGGTGGAGCATGACGGAAACGCCATTAAAAAAGCCGATTACATAATTGATTTGGGTCCCGGAGCAGGCGAGCAGGGCGGAAATATTTCGTATGCCGGAAAATTTATTTCTCCTGATCAGGCGCAAAAAAAATCTCTCATTACCCGCGCCGGATTCTGGCCTTATATTTCCCGGAAGAGCAGCAGAAATATTTACCGCGAACGCCTGCCGGGTTCCGCCGGTTCGCTGCTTCTGCCCGGAGTAAATATTCATAATATAGAAAACATAGATTTCGAAATACCGCTGGGCAGACTGGTGGGAATTTCCGGAGTATCCGGTTCCGGTAAATCATCCCTGATCATGGATTATCTGGCGCCGGCTGCTGAAAAATATCTGGAGCAAAAAAAATCGGCAAAACTTGTCTGTCTGGAAAACGGGAAACCTTCCAAAACACCGCCCTTTCTGGCACTCGGGCTGATTGATCAAAGCCCGGTAACTGCCAGCAGAAGGTCCACCGTTGTATCTTATATGGAATGTTTTGATATGATACGCCGGATTTTCGCCGCTTCGCGTTCCGGCCGGGAAGCAGGATTTTCGCCCGGGCGTTTTTCTTTTAATTCTTCCGCCGGACAATGCCCTTTATGCCGCGGCCTGGGCTTCCGGGAAATTCAGATGCATTTTATTTCCGATCTTAATCTGGAATGCGAATCATGCCATGGCAAAAAGTACAGCCGTGAAGTTCTGCAGATTTATTACCGGGGAAAAAATATTTTTGACTGTTTGGAGCTTACGGTTAATGAAGCGCTTTCCTTTTTCAACGGGCATGAACGCATAATTAAAAAACTTTTTTTCCTGCAGCAGACCGGGCTTGGCTATGTGCGGCTCGGCATGCATACCGGAAATCTTTCAGGCGGCGAACTGCAGCGCCTGAAAATCGCCTATGAGCTTTCACAAGGCTCAAGAGGCGTCCGATCGCTGTATCTTATGGATGAACCGACTACCGGGCTTCATTTCAGCGATGTGGAGTGCCTGATTGGGGCGCTTGACGCACTTGTAAAAAAGGGCGATTCGGTAATTGTTATTGAGCATAATCCGGAATTTTTGAGCAATTGCGATTACCTGATTGATTTGGGTCCGGAAGGCGGGGCGGGCGGAGGTAAAATAGTTGTGTGCGGAACTCCGGACGAAGTAAAGAAATCAGGTAAAGGTTTTACTGCGGAATTTCTTAACTGATATAATCTTTTAATTGTTTACGCCTGGTTGGATGCCTTAGTCTCTGCAGGGCTTTTTTTTCAATCTGGCGGATGCGCTCTTTTGTAAGTCCAAGATTATATCCAATTTCGAGCAGGGTCATGGGATCTTTGCCGGTCAGGCCGAATCTGAGTTTGATTACTTCTTTTTCCTGATCGGTAAGAGTATTAAGAACCATAGTCAGGGAATTCTGCAGGGATTCCTGAACCAGCGCAGCCTGGGGCTTCTCGGCTGTGTGATCTTCTATGGTTTCAATTACCGTAGCCGAGTGCTGATCATTATTCTGCGCAAGACTGTCAAGTGAAATATGCCGGCGTGATACGGATAAAAGCTGATTGGTATACTTGACTTTGAAATTGAGATCTTTGGAAACTTTTTCCACCAGTTTGGGGTTATGAGTATTGCCATTGGTATTCATGGCCTTTTCAATCTGTATTAAATCGTTATTGCGGTTAAGAGGAAGCCTGATCAGTTTACCCTTGTCACTAATGGCTTTTAATATTGCCTGGCGTATCCAGTGTACAGCGTAAGAAATAAAATGAAATCCCTTGTCAGGATCAAATGTTTCCACTGCTCTCATGAGCCCGATATTTCCTTCGTTGATCAGATCTATTACCGGTAATCCGCAATTGCGGTATTTACCTGCCACCTGAATAACAAATCGCAGATTGGATTCTACCAGCCTTTTTTTGGCGTTTTCATTGCCGGCCAGGGCCTTTTTGGCAATTTTATATTCTTCTTCCCGGTTCAGCATGGGGATTTTACGGATTTCCTGCAGATATAACATCAGTGAACGTTCAAGTATCATCATTGGTATTTTCTCCGGTTATATTAATATTTCTGATTTTACTGGTAAATGCTTATACAGACAGAACAAGGCTTTTATGTATTTTTCGATTATCTTGTGGAAAGATATTTGCAGGATAGGTTTAATTGTGAACATAATTCTTATAGTGCTATAATACTGCATTTTTTATGCCAAAATTTTAAAATTTATGATAATAAATAACAGCAGAGCAGTTAGTTTTAATAATATTTATTAAAACATGGTTTTTAATGAAGCAGTTATTTTACAGATGAGTCATAATTACATTTTAAAATTATTTTTCAAAAATTTAGTGTCATTTTGACACTAAATTCAGACGGATTTTTTCAAATTTTTTTTTCGTAAAGAAGACGGGGTTAATACTGTAATTTTACGGAAAGTTTTGGAAAAATAGGAAAAATCCCTGAATCCGGATTCAAAACAGATACCGGTTAGCGTTTCATCGGCTGATCTGATTAGGCAGTATGGTTTATTTTATTATGGCAAGCGGAAATAAAAAAAAGGCGGCTCATTATGTGAGCCGCCCGGTTGTGAATTACCTGAGAAGTGAAAGAACCTGCTGGGTTTTCATATTGGCCTGGGCCAACATGGCGGTTCCTGCCTGAGACAGCACCTGATCTTTTACAAGTTCGGAAATCTGTGAAGCCATATTAACGTCACGTATGCGTGATTCGGCAGCCTGCAGATTTTCCCATCCGGTAGCAAGACCTTCGATGGTGTAGTTAAGCCTGTTCTGATAGGCGCCGAGATCTGCGCGCTGTTTCGAAACCTGTTTGAGAGCTTCGTCTACACGGCCGATTACCATATTGGATTTCTGGGGAGTAGAAATGCTGATAAAGGTAGCAGTGCCGGAAGCTCCGACTTTGTTTTTGAGTCCGAGTCCCTGGCTGTTCATGGTGCCGATGAACACCCGTTCTCTCTGATCCATATTGGCTCCGATATGAAACCACATGGAAGCGGTAGGAGTATTTTCGCCGGTAAAAGCCGCAAAACGGCCGGTCAGCATGTTGAGTCCATTAAACTGCGCATGCGAGGCAATGCGGTCAACTTCATCAATCAGCTGGCTTACTTCCACCTGAATCTGCATGCGGTCTTCAGCAGTATAAACTCCGTTGGATGACTGAACCGCCAGTTCGCGTATGCGCTGCAGTATGTTTTGGGTTTCCGCCAGATATCCTTCAGTTGTCTGAATGAAGGAAATGGCATCCTGCGAGTTGCGTTCTGCTACCTGCAGGCCCCTGATCTGGCTGCGCATCTTTTCAGATACGGCAAGCCCGGATGCGTCGTCGCCGGCGCGGTTAATCCGCATTCCGGATGCCAGTTTTTCAAGACTGCCGTTTACATCATGGTTCTTGAAGCCGAGCACACGGTTTGCATTAATAGATGAGATGTTGTGATTGATAATCATTTGATCCTCCTTGATTATTGAAATAACATCCTTGTTATTAAATTTTTCGGTAAAATCCCGAATTTCTTTATTGTTTTTTTTCCCCGGTTATAGTAATATCACCGGTAATGAAAAATATTACAGCCTGGTTGTGTACAGCTGTTTTCCTCCTTACTTCCTGCGTTTCTCAAAAACCAATCAGAAAATTGTCAGAAGTAAGCGATGCTTTTCTCGGGCTGCAGATCAATGAAATTGATCGCCTGATCGAAGCTACCACTGTAGAAAACCGCGATATTAAATCCCTGTCCGTATATTATTTATGCGCATTTATCACCCATCTGCAGACCAAAAAAATTACCAAGCAGTTCACCGCTGAAAAAAAAGCCGCAGAAATCGAAAAAATAACACATCATCTAGAAAAAGTTTTTTCCCTGCAGAAAGATTTTAATATACGCTGTTTATGCCTCCACGGCATCAGCCTGGCGCCTTCGGAATCAGGTTTTGATCTGATCAGCACCGCCCTGGAAGACTCTGACAATACTGTCAGGGATTCTGCGCTGATCAGCCTGAAAAAATTTCTCGTAAATGAAAAATACCGTACCGAGCCGGTTAAAAACCGCCTGTTAGCCATGCTGAAAACAGCACAGCCGCCCCTGCTCTACCGGGTAATAGATAATCTTGCCTGTTTCC
>DNNS01000612.1 GCA_003497555.1 Spirochaetia bacterium | reverse complement strand
CTTTAATTTTTCCATGTTTTGATAATATACGTTTTTGTCTTTAATTGCATTTATTGAAACCAGAGGAGTTTTATTTTCCTTTTTCCAGAATTGTCTGAATCTGTTTTTGATTTTTTCGATATCACTGATAATCACTGCTAATCCGCTCCTGTTAACATCTGTTCTTCTGTTTTTTATTTGAAGATTTGACTATCATCCGCAGAACCTCTTTTATAAAGACCCAGTCCTTCCGGATAAATAATCTGCACCGGTTTCTGACTGTCAATAGATTCATTAAAAAGCGCTTCTCCGTTTATTCTGTCGTCTTTGCCGAATTGCACCAGCAGATTAGCCATTTCCAGATTAAAACTTTTTCCGTAGATCTGTACATAACCTCCGCAGCCTTTATAAACGCATTCCCGCATTCCGCCGGAACTGTAGAATCCAAAATTGGAACAATTTCTGAGAATTACCGAGGCAGCCTCGCCTTCGCGTTTAATTCCGAAAATTCTTATGTTGCGGCAATTAATAAATTCGGCATTAGCCTGATATGCTTCCCAGCCGGCAGTGCGCCACTTGCCGGGAGATTTATAGCCTTCTACATTAAGGCCGTAGAAAAGCATCGGTTCTGATGTATTTTCAGCGAAAAGACTTCTGAAATCTTTGTTTCCCTCGTTTTTCATACCCGGGCACACAAAATAATGCCTGCCGCCTGCGCTGCCGGTTAAGTGAAACGCTTTACGCCCGGTAGTAGGGGTGCCTCTGACCCATGGTTCATCATGGACCATGATATTAATACTTGCGGATTTTCGCCCTGCCCGCCAGAGCAGGGTACTGAAATTGTCATAAGGATCAAGTTGTTCGCGATTTTCACCAAAAGCCCATTGCCTGGTAACCTGCAGCAGGCATAAAAAGCCGAGGAAAGTTGCAGCTTTTTTGTCATCTGCAGTCTGAATCATATATACCGGTTTTTCCGGTTTCCAGGACGAATGAGTTTTTATAATTGAAAGTTTAAGCCCGGTACCGAAAAGAACAGTATTGCTGTGCAGGGTAAGAGTGCGGCTGATGTAATATACTCCGGCGGGAAGATAAACCCTGCCGNNTTTCGTCAAAACCATTTGCAGCAAAGGGCTGTTCTGTCACTACCGCGGTTTCATTATCCGTTCCGCTAAAAGAGGGAAAATTATAAAGGTGCCGGGAAATAATATCGGCAGGAATTTTTTCCGCAGCCTGTACGGCAGTCAGCGGTTCTTCATTATCATTTAAAGCGCCGTTTATTATATTCCAGGTTTTATTGCAGTAAATGGTGCGGTTTCCGTTAAAGGGCTGGGTGTAAGTATATTCTTTAATTACATTTAGCCGTCCCTGGCCTTTGACCGCAAGCAAACTTCCGCTTTGCACCAGTAAATCAGTTCCCTGTATATAAATGTTTTTCAGAAAAAGCCCGCTGCCTGCCTGATTATCAACAGCGCATCCTTGATCATTTAATTCAAGAACACCGTCAATAAAACTGATGGAACAATTGGCAGTAACTTTTTGATCCAGGGCCTTGGTGCCAAGCAGTTTAATAGCCGGGGCTTTTTCTTTTTTAATATACGTTCCCAGCAGCATAAGCGGAACAAAATCCGTATTTTCAAGGGCAGCTGTTTCCTGGCCGATCAGCCGCGCTCCCGCAATGGTTACTCCGGAACTGGCGCCGATTCTTATGCCTGTTTGTCCGCCTAAAACACTGATATTAACCGCTCCGCTATTTCTGCCCGGCATACCGTCAAAACCCAGATAAGCTCCTTGCGCCGTTATATGAACATTGATGATGGAGGAATACTGGGCAGCGGAAAAAGAAAGGCCTATGGCTCCTGCATGGCCGCTGATATCAATATCAATATTTTTTATTTCCTGGTAAAATGAAAAAGAACTATCTTTACGAAAATTTTCCGGAGCATCCATCGGGTGAAAGCTTTTAAGATCAGCCGCTCTGGTTGCGTTTTCATTTATGCCCACAAAACCTCCGAATTTGATCGCAGGTTTGGGCTTTGCCGGATCATCAAAGCCGTAAGCCCTGGCGGATAATTTTATCACAGGCCGTTTGCCGTCTTTTTCTTCGCCTGCCATGAAATGCGAATATTTCCAGTTTTCCTCCGGACCGGCCCAGGCGGTTTTACGCTGTGCGTTCCAGAACAGCCATTTATACAGTTTGAGCGTATCGCTTATAGTGTATGTTCCCAGCGGGAAAAAAACCGCCATTTTATATTCGCAGGCATCATGTATGGCCTGCTGAATGCCGGGCGCACAATCTCCGCTGCCGTTGTTTTTCACGCCGGGGTAGCCGTTTACATTCAGATAGCCTAATTTAAAAAGAGGATCATTTTTAACAGCATCGGGTATTTCGGCATAAAGCAGCAGAGAAAAAAAATTAATCAACAGAAATGAAAATAAAAGATAATTATTTAATTTACGCATTGGTTATTCCTCAAAAACCGGTTTTAATACAGAGCCTGCCAGCCTGTAGAGCTGGTCGGTAAATTGCTCGGCGCTAATCTGCAGTTTTTGCAGTTTGTAAAGTAATTCGCGCACCCCGGCAATATATTCTTCATTTCCGGTAAAAGGAATTTTCCCGAATACATCAGGCCGCTTCATGGTTGATATATAATAATCTATGCCGTCAGGCGGGGCCGTAAAGAATTTTCCGGTAGATGACATGCGGCAGGACATTCCGTTTTTTGCTGCTGCAAACAAATCCGTTGATTCTTCTGATACATAAAAAGAGGCAAAGCGAAAAGCAGCCTCGGGAACTGCAGATATTGCCGGAATACAGAGGCTGGAAACACTGGCAGTATGCCCGTTAAAAAATACCGGAAGCCCGGTAACGGCAAAATCAAGGTCTTTACTCCGGGATAAATCAACCAGCATCCAGGCCTGGCACCACTGCAAAAAAGTTTTTCCCATTTTAAAATGGGCCGTAGCTCCGGTT
>DNNS01000204.1 GCA_003497555.1 Spirochaetia bacterium | reverse complement strand
AAAATAAATCCGGTAACTATAACAGGCACAGTAGCAGAAGTGAATCTGAAAAGCCTTGAAATAAATAATATTCTGGTACAGCCTGCAGGGGATTTTTTTTCATACAGTTATACCCTTGCCGAAGGCCATAATGCCGTTACAGTTGCAGCAAAAGACATGGCAGGACATGAAGATACGGAAGTAATTAATATTACCCTGGACACTGCCTGCCCGGTAATTACTTTAAATCATGATGAAAATATACGCTGCGGAGTTAATACTTTTACCTTAGCGGGGCAGGCAAGCGACGCCAATTTCAGCAAATTGTATATTAACGATGTTGAAGAACAAATCATAGCAGGAACATTTTCCAGGCAGATAACATTACATTCGGGAGAAAATTATTATCATTTGCGCGCTCTTGACCTGGCTGGAAACAGCACGGAAAAACTCGTTACCATACAATACGACAATATTCCGCCTGCTTCTGTGGCAGGATTCAATTCCTGGCAAACTCCTGTATCTGTGGAAATCACCTGGAACGAAAACTCAGAAACAGATTTTCATCATTACGTGCTTTCGCGGCTGCCTGCCTTTTCCGGCGGAAATAAAATTATCAGCAGAGGTGAAGAAACAAAATATACAGACCTGGAAGTAACAAAGGGAACGGAATATACATATACAATAAAGGNNTTCAGGATATTTCTTTGTTTTTTGACGGAGATGAATTTAGCTCAAAAGAAACTTTGTCAGTCAGAAAGTCTGATACAAGCATTACAGATACAGATGCATTTATCCAGGCTTCTCCGGTGTACTTTATTTCAACAGGATCAGGAAATCAACCTGAAAAACCTGTTGCGGTCACAATTGTATATGATCCGGCAACACTTCCCGGAGGCTATACTGAAAATGATATAAAAATTTTTATTAGGTTTGATGCTGATTCGTTATGGGAACTCGCCCGTATAGTTTCTATAAATAAAAACGATAACACTATAATTGCGGAAATTAAGCATTTTTCAGAAATTACAGCAGGGTTCTTATCTTCACCCGAAGAGAGCCAGACACGATTTAATGTTAATGTGAAATTACCGGAAATTGAAATTCCAGATCCGCTTTCCGGACGGCCGACTATTACACCTCCAAAACCGAACAATTCAGGAACGCTTGTGCAATCCATACCTCTTACAGTCCCCCAGGGTAAAAACAACCTGACACCCAAGGTGCAGTTGTCCTATAACAGTGAACGGGGAAATGGACTGGTAGGAATAGGGTGGGGGCTAATCAAGGATGTAATTGCCCGAAGTACTAAAAAAGGTATTCCGGTATTTAATAATAACACAGATGAATTTCAATATAATAATCAAAACCTGGTGTATATCGAAGGCAGCAATCCAAAAATTTACAAACTTGAAAAAGATAACCAGTTTATCAGATTTGAGCTATATGATCTGCAGTCGCCCAGTTACTGGAAAGTGATTCATAATGGGATAGAAAGCTATTATGGCGATCCTGAAAACAATAAAGGAAGAACGTTCGGGAAAAGCGTTGAAGGTACTATGCAGGATAGTACCTTCAAATGGTATCTGATCAAAACTGTTAATGGTGATAATAAAATACTATATTACTATCAGGATTTAAATGGGTTGATTGAATTATTCGGAATTGAATACAGTATTCACAGAATAACATTTGAATATACCGACAACAGAGCAGACAATCTATCATATATGTCGTCCGGATTGTATAGAGAAATGAGCCATAGGCTGGATAAAATTAAAATATTTTCATCTCCCAATGAAGCGTCTACAAGCTCAATTTTATATAAAGATATAAAGGTGACCGAAAAACAGGCGCGTTATTCTTATCAGATGTGGAATACTTATGCATGGAGAGAGCAAAATTGCTATAAACGATGGTGGGGGTATAACAGGTACAGTTATGTTAAAAATAACCCTCTGTCATTCAGTGACCCGAGCGGACATTATTCAGTCAAGAATGATTTTTTCGGCGGGCAGCTTGTTGAAGAGTGGGAATGGGGTGTAATCAGTTCATATACTGAAACAACCTATTCGTACGCCTACACAATTGAAGCCTACGCGGCTATAGACTGGAATGGTAATGGTGAAAATCTGACATTCCAGTTATATTACTCTAAAAGCGGCGGAAAATCAGATATTAAATTATCCGAAAACGGCAATGGGTTCGGTATGTTATTCGGTTATGAAGGCAATCTAAAAGAAATAGATTTTCTGAAAAATGTATCAGGACAGGTAACTTCCAATTATTATGACCCGAAAGGATTAAAATTTATATCAAGTGATGATAGTTATGGGGTATATTATACAGCAATACTGACATGGCAAACAACTGTAAATACTGAAATTAGAGAAATATATGGATGGTTTGTAAGCAGATGTTATTATGAGGACTCCACCGGAACAGTAACTTTTATATCCGAAGATTCTGATGCTGTGTCCAGTGGGGGAGGGTCGCCGGCAGCCAATAATACTACAGTAAACCAACCTACTCAAGAAAGAATTGATGAAGTTGCTTCTAGAATCTATGGGGAAACATCAGGTGTGAGACCAGGAAATAGTACAGCAGACCAATTGATGACTGCACGTCAAGATATAGGACACGTTTATTTGAATGGTAATCATACAATGAGAAGTGCAACTCCAAA
>DNNS01000444.1:2715-3034 GCA_003497555.1 Spirochaetia bacterium | reverse complement strand
AGTTATGACAGCGAGTCGCGGCTTACATCCATCACCCTCGACCGATAAAAGACAGTAAGTTTTCTATACGACAAACGCGGAAGGCGCACGAAGCGTATTAACCCAAACGGAACTTACGCGGAATATAATTACAGCGGAAGCAGGCTTGCCGGAATCACGCATAAAAAATCTTCCGGAACCGTATTTTTATCATACAGCTATGCGTATGACAATGCGGGAAATATTATAAAAATTACCGGCGCGGATGAAACGAAGAATTACAGTTATGACCAGACCTACCGGCTTATCAGGGCTGATTATGTAAGCGCAAGCGGAACAA
>DNNS01000444.1:0-2700 GCA_003497555.1 Spirochaetia bacterium | reverse complement strand
GGCAGGAAAATTACGGCAGAAAACACGCAAGTCTAACAATGTGGTTTCAGAAATTCATAACTACGGATGGGATAACCGCACGACAAAAATTACCGCTGACGGAAAAACTTATGATTACGAATATGATGTTCTTGGCCGCAGGGTAAAAAAGTCTCTCACGATGGGCACAGAGCTCACGGAGGAAAAATCTCTGCTGTTCGATGGAGATAATGCGTATCAGGAATATTCCGCGCAAAATGTAGTAGCTTCTGAGTATATATTCTCGGAGCGTATTGATGAACCTTTGTTAATGAAAAAAAACAATGAAGAGTATACATATCATCAGGATCATCTCGGTACGGTAATGGGAATTTCCGGTACAGATGGGAGTATTGCAAATGAATATGGATATACAGCGTATGGGGTAGACAGAGTGTCTGTAGAGAATGTCAATCAGCCTTACAAATATACCGGGCGTGAAGCTATCGGCAATACGGGGTTGTATTATTATCGGTCGAGGGTGATGGATGCAAATCGCGGAAGGTTTGTGAGGGAGGATGATTGGTTTAAGGAACCGGTAAAGAAATATAAGATTAAAATAGAAAATGGAGTAAATATTTTCACAATTTTTTTCGAAATAAATACTGGTGAAATAAAATGGTATACTTACTGTAAGAATAATCCAATTATATTTTCTGATTCATTTGGGTTTGATGTTAAAAATAATACTGACGAAACTATATATGTTTTACCAGAAAATGGAGGAAAGCCTGTTCCAGTTGAACCAGGTGGTACATACGAAGGCGGTGTTGATGCGGTATCAGTTCCTAACGGGAATGGTGGTCAAGATGTATATAAAGTTACAGATCCTTTTAGCGATTCAAACCTTGAAGTGAATATAGGAGATTTAGATTTTCCAGGTCCTGATATTATTACTGAAACTATTAATGAGGTTGGTGGAGGTGGAGAACTTGATCCGGGTAATCATGATCCATATTTTGATAATATAATCAAAGTGTCAAGTGGAGATCCTACGTATATAATAGAAATAAATTATTTATTCTATTGAAGAATTAGAATGAATGTGAAAAAAATTATTTTTTTATTAAATTTTATTTTTATTGCTGTGCCATATTGCTGGTTAATAAGCATATATTTATATTTTTTAAAATCAATAAAAGTACTAAATTATATTCCAACACCCAATAATCCTGATCCAAAAATTGAATTATTAAAAATTAAAATTGGTTATATTTATAATATTTCAATGGTATTATTTAATATTGGGGTATTAACTTTTTTATTATTTATTATTTTAACAATTATTAATACTTTCATTTCATGTAAAAATAATAAAAAAATAATAGTAATACAGTACTCTTTGTTAGTGATTTTTATTTTAATATATGTTATTAACCCTTATCAAGTAATTCATTGGTGGTTTGATTAAATTCCTTGCGTGCTCGCCACTATGGCTCACGTAGGTGGTTTATCTCGCTACGCTCGTTGTTTTTTCCCGGAAGGAAACAGTTCGGCAAATCAATACGCCGGCGGATTGCTTGTGGAAGTAACAGACCGTAACGGCAACGATACGGAATACAGATACGATGAGTTTGGAAGAACAGAAGCTGTTATTGATCCTGATGATAACGCCGTAAGTTTTTCTTATGACACTGCCGGCAGACGCACTGCCGTTAAAAACAAAAATAATCAAAGCCGAGGCTATGAATACAATGAGCGCGACCTGGTAAAGCGCATTGTAAACCCGAGCGGCGCGGCTACGGCCTATGAATATGATGCAAACGGAAACCGCACAAAGAAAACTGATAATGACGGAACTGTTACTTCGTATGAGTTTGACAATTTGAACCGTCTTGCCGCAATAAAAGTAAACGGCGCGGAAAAGGCGCGTTACGCATACGGCAAAAACGGCGAAGTAACCAACATTACCGGCGAGAATACAGGCATTACCCGGACGTATGATGTAGCCGGCAGAATGAGCATGGAATCAAATTCCCTTACCGGCCGGTTTTTGAAATTCGAATACGATATGTTAGGCCGCAAGACAAAACGAACTGATCATCTGGGAAGAATTACCCGCTATAGTTACGACAGCGAGTCACGCCTTACCGCGGTTATTTCACCCGAAAACAGAACAGTGAGTTTTGCATATGACCAGGCCGGCCGCAGAATAAAGCGCGTAAACCCGAACGGAACCTGGTGCGAATATAATTACACATTTGGAAGATTACAAAAACTTGCACACAAAAAAACCGGCGGCGAAGTTTTCATGTCGTATAGTTACAGCTACGATAAAGAAGGGAACATCACCGGCATTGTTTCTTCTGTGAATAACGGCGCTTCAAACCGCGGCGAGAAAATTCTTTACAGTTATGATGATACCTACCGGCTGGTGCAGGCTCTTTATCTTACCTGCTGCCCGGATACCAATAATTGTCATGCCACCAATCTGCTTGAGGAATTTTCTTACGACCCGGCAGGCAATATGGTTGAATACAAAAAGAATGGCATAATTTCAGCCATGCAATATGATGCCGATGACAAGCTCGTGAGCGACAATGAATTTAATTACGCTTATGATTTGGCCGGTAAACTGCGGCAGAAAATACGTAAAGCAGACAATGCTGTGGTTGAAACGCATGAGTATAACTGGGATAACCGCACAACAAAAATTACCGCTGACGGAAAAACTTATGATTA
>DNNS01000441.1 GCA_003497555.1 Spirochaetia bacterium | reverse complement strand
CCCTTAAATTGGCTATAATATATATCTTGTGTTGCCGGGCAAGAGCAATAATTTTCTGCGCAATCGGCCCTTCAGGAATGGCTTCGCCTTGTTCTGTCATTAAAATACATTCCTGAGGTAAAACAACAATATCAGCACCCATGGCCTTGGCCTCGCTCACCAGCTGCTCCACAGCAGTGAAAGTACGCGCATCCTGAGAAAAAAATGGTGCAACCGTAGCAATGCGGATAAGTATAAATGATGAATCAGGAGATTTTGATACATCATTCGCAAAACTGCATGTCGGAATGCTCAAATTCATTAATATGAAATAAATACAAATATTTTTTTGCATATTCTAATCCTTGAAACCTCCGCGAGAGACACATATCTATTCATTATCCTGGAAATTATTTTTCCCCCGTAATTGCTGCCACAATAATAATACCCTTGTCGCCGCTGGTAACAATATCAATAGACTTGATGATTTTTTCCGGATTTTTCAGCTTATACCGAAAATGATACAGCCCCACAAAAACCGATTTCTGATTTTTTGCCATATAGGCTATTTCAGCTTCCGGAATACGCACACGGTTATTTACTTCCCACCAGTCGCTGATATTGATATTTTGCTTTATGGAAATTTCCTCTGTGGAGCCATCGGTAAAACGGATTACATATTTACCATGCCCGGTTCCGTCCGGGATTTTTCCTGCCCAGGTTAAAACATGGAGAAAATGCAGGCCTGAACATTTTTTATCTACCGGGATGCTATTTACTGATTGCGGGAAATACTGTTTCTGTGCGCCTCTCATCACAATTATCTGTTTGGTCAGTCCAACATATAATTCTTCTTTTTTACTTATAATATCATACGGAATTCCGGAAAAGGTCATTTTACCGGTTGGCAGCATCCGTAAATCATTCGGGCCGCTGTCATCCCACCCGCCTTTCTGATCTCCGGGAACATCATCCTGCAGTTCCATATTCACATGCGCGCGCAGATTTACCGGAAAATAATTATTCCAGTCCTGATCGCCGGTTTCTTTCATGCTGATCTGCATACCCGGATCGCGTCCGCTTTGTTTCAGTATTTCCGACATAATCGATGACGTGTTATCTGCTGCACCCAGATTGCCAAGAAGGGTATTAAATGTTCTGCTGATAATATAAGCATGTGTATCAAGGGGAAGCGCAGAAATAACATAATAGCCCTTGCCGGATTTCTGATAGCACAGTTGATTGTAATTGGTATACTCAGGTTCCCGGAAGGAACTGTGCGGAATTATCAGCGGAGTCCAGGAATCATCAGCTTTAAGAGTTGCTGTTAGATTAATCGGCTGTCTCGGGGTCTTAGACGTAACCTGCCATTTGGAGTCTTCCGGCCGGTCGCTTGATGCCCAGATTATTTTCATGCCGTCGGTAATTTTTTGTTTGTCATGATTTATGGACAGGATACGCGATACTTTCGGCTTTTCCGCCTGTATACCTTCCGCTATCCAGTCTAACCTGACATCCGGTTTATAGACAAGGCCGAGAAAAATTCCGCCGTTTTGCACAAAACCCGTTATTTTATTTTTCATTTCGCTGCTCATGCCCGATATGGCTCCGCATCCTGCTATCAGCATTTGATACATGCCCAGATCCGCCTGCTTATTTTCAGGATCTATACCTGCTGCTGTAATTCCGGAAGTATCAGCAAGGTAGCCTGCTGTTTCCGGATCATTAAAAATTCCGACATTTCTGTAAGTATTTTTTTTAGCAGACATGTATTCAAATAACCGGTTCATAAGCAGTGTTGCTTCCGGTTCCCGGCCATAACGGTTTTCCATCATAATATTCCACAGGAATACCGAACCCGCTCCATGNNCCCTGCGGCGCCTGTTTGTAAAAATAATATGACAGATCTCCGTAAAGTTCTTTCCAGTACTGCAGCACATTTTTATCAAGTAAATCCTGAAAAATGTAATGATTGGGTGCGTGTATCCGGCAATAGGATGTTCCGCAGGTATTAAAAGTATTCTGATACATAAACAAAACCTTTCCGCCGGCTGCAATAAATTTATCTAGCGCCCCAATAATGGCCTGTTGCCCGCTTCCCGTCTCCAAGAGTTTATCAAGCGATTTTTCACCGATTATAAAAACAGAAAATGCGCTGTCAGCAAGCTCCCGAACTCCAGATACTTCAGTATAAATAATATTCATGGCTTTCAGCATATGACCGGTAATTTTTTCCGCATCGAAGAGCGCAATTTTTTCTTTCAGGGAAACAGGCGCAGATGGTTTTATATATACTTTCAGTATCTGTTCATCCGTATCAATTACTTTATTATTCTGCCTAAGTTCAATCAGAAGCTGCAGTTTTTCTGCTGATTTCAGCTGGGGCAGCGGTACTGNNCCCCGGAAGCAATTTCCCTGCCCCCGAGTTTTAATTTCCATACGGCGCCGGCTGCGGATATATCCCCAAACCGATCATTTATAATATGGCATTTTTTCCTGATGGTTTCTCCGCTCCAGAAATTTCTTTCCCAGGAATGCGAGAGCGTAATAATTGCCGGTTTAAATGCTTCCCGGTACACAGATGCGCTTTCCAGGGGTTTTATCACGGGAAAATCTTCCGCCCAGGGATTGAGGAACCAGTGACAGATAATTTTCGTCTTGTAGGTATCGTTTATGGTCTGGCTGTACCAGCCGAATCTCGACGGTTTCGGATAAAGTGTATTATAATTATCCCAGGCAAAACCAA